>JBFMHE010000005.1 GCA_040752355.1 Nitrospirota bacterium
GGCCAACGGCTATCCGAAGTTCGTGGACAACACCTTTGTGAAGCAGGACAATCACGCGAGCTACCGGACCATCAAGAGCCAGTACTCCTCGTTCCCCAGCACCGGTGACTTCATCGGCAATAAATTCACAAATGGCGCGTCTGCGGAAAGCGTCGACCTCGAGTTCTGGGGACCCGGTAAAAAAGAGATCAAGGTGGGCTGGCACGTGGATATCCAGGTGAAGAACGCCTCGGGTGCTCCGCTCGGCGGCGCTTCGGTCGTGGTGAAGACCAACACGGGAGCGGTTATATTCAACGGCTCGACGAACGGAAACGGCAGTGTGCGGGCGGATGTCGCCCAGTACCTCCGGACTAATGTCTCCGGTGGTGTCGTTGTCCGCAAAGAGTCGAGAGTATCCAGGACCCCGCATACGATCGTCGTGACCAAAGACGGGAGGACGGTAACCAAGACCGTCACCGTTGCGGGAAATCAGACGGTGCAGGTGGTTCTGTAGTCGTACGTTCAACCGTCCGGGCAGTGCGGAGCGCACCTGCCCGGACCATCCTCTTGCCGGCCTCTCAATAAGTCTCTCACGTGCACTAAAAACCCTTCTCGCATCACCGCGTGCCTTTCCTTTTCTCAAAAAGGATGCCGCAGAACCCATGACGACCACGATGCTGTACCAGGCGCCGGCGATCGCTGCAGCCGTGCTCGCCCTCGCGTTTTCGGTCCATACCCTGGCGCGGCGTGAGCGGACGCCCTCCTCTTTTGCGCTCTCCGCCGCGCTCGCCGCGGGCGCCGCCCTCGAGCTCTTCGACCTGATGAGCGTGCTCGAGCCCCAGCGCCTCGCCCTCTGGAAGAGGCTGGGCATCATTGCGGAAGCGTTCCTTCCCCCGTCGTGGCTTTTCTTCTCGCTCACCTTCTCCCGTGACTGGCGCTGGAGATCGTCGCCGGTACTGCAGCGGGCGCTCGCCGGCGGGACGCCGTTCTTCCTGATCGTCGCGCTGCTCATCCCCCCGGGGGGCTTTTTCGCGTCACCCGATTTTGCCGCAGAGCGGATGCTCTTCCTCGGGACCGCGGGTTTCTTTTACTACCTCTTCTTTGTAGCGTATATGGTCGTCGCGCTTGCCACGCTCGAAGGCACGCTGGTCTCCGCGGGGATGACGGCGCGCTGGAAGATAAAGCTCCAGGTCCTCGGCGCCGGCGCAATGATCGCCGTACTGCTCTTCTACTACAGCCAGGCGTTCCTCTACCGGTCCATCAATATGAACCTCCTGCCGGTGCGCTCCCTCGTCCTTATGCTCGGGATAGCGCTCATCGCCTATGCGCAGGCGCGGCGCGGGAGCGGCGGCAGGGTGCAGGTATCGAAGCAGATGGCGTACCGCTCCGTCGTCATCTTCATGGTGGGGCTCTATTTCATAGGGCTCGGGCTCCTCGGTGAGGGGATGCGGTATTTCGGGGGGAGCGCCCAGAAAGCCCTCGCCCTCGCCCTCGCCTTTGTCGCCGGGATTGCGCTCGCCACGGCGCTCCTCTCGGAGACCTTCAAGCGTAAGATCACGGTGCTGCTCCACAAGCATTTTTACATCACCAAATATGACTACCGGATCCAGTGGCTGAAGTTCACGGACCGCCTCTCCTCTGCAGGGGCAGGCGAGGAGGTGCTGAAGGCGATGCTGCTCGAATTCTGCGAGACCTTCGGCGCGGAAGGCGCTGCCCTCTTCCTCTACGACAGGGGCAAGGGAGGGTATTGCAATACCCTCTCGCTCGAGATGCCCCCGGTCAAGACGGTCGTCGCTCACGACAGCGGGCTGGTCGAGCTTATGCGGGAGCGGCGATGGGTCGTTACGGCCGGGGACGACCGTCCGCCGCTTACCGAAGAGGGGAGCCGCTTCCTCCGGCAGCACGCCTTCTCGTTCGTCGTCCCGCTCATGGCGAACGGCGTCCTGGAGGGGTTCATTGCCATGGGAAGGCCGATCAATGCCAGTGAGCGGTATACCTATGAGGACTACGACCTGATGAAGACCTTCGGCCGCCATGCCGCCTGGGCGCTCCTGAACTTCCGCCTTGCCGACGAGCTCGCGCGGTCGCGGGAAATGGAGACGGTCGGCAGGATCGCGACCTTCGTGGTGCATGATCTCAAAAATCTCATCTCGACCCTCTCTCTCGTCACGGAAAACGCGCACGAGTACATAGACGACCCCGCCTTCCAGAAGGACATGCTCCGGTCGCTCAGAACGACCATGGAGAAGATGCGGCGGTTGACGATGAAGCTGCGCAATATCGAGGAAACGCCCTGCCTCTCCCTCGAGACTGCCGACCTCTCCCGGGTCGTTGCGGCGACGGTCGCGATGGTTTCCAACGGAGGGGTGAGCGTCCGCGCCCGCTCCGTATACGCGAGGATCGACAGCGAGGCGATACAGAAGGTGCTGCTCAACCTGATCCTTAATGCGCTGGAGGCGACCGGCGGCAAGGGGCCGGTGGCGGTGGAGCTGGGCGGCGCCGCGAACGCCTTTATCAGGGTTGCCGACGCCGGCTGCGGAATGACAGAGGAGTTTCAGCGTGACCGCCTGTTCAAGCCCTTCTCCACTACCAAGAGAAAGGGCCTCGGCATAGGACTTTATCACTGCAAACACATTGTGGAGGCCCACGGCGGCCGGATCGATGTCGTCAGCGAGGTCGGCAAAGGGTCGAGCTTTACCGTCCACCTTCCCGCCGCACAGGAGACGGCATGCGTCGCGCACTGAATAGCCACGATGGCGCGTTTATCCTGAAGGTACGAACCATCTTACTGTAGAGGGAGGTCACTGCACGCCTATGGAACGGTTACTCGTCGTCGATGACAGCGAAGAGATAAGGAAGCAGCTCAAGTGGGGGCTGGGCAGAGAGTACACGGTGCTCACCGCGGGCGATACCCGGGAGGCGGTCGCGCTCTTCAAGAAGCATCAACCGAAGGTGGTGACGCTCGATCTCGGCCTGCCGCCCCATGACAGCGGAACGGAGGAGGGCTTCCGCTGCCTCGATGAGCTCCTGAAGCACGTCCCTTCCACCAAAGTCGTCGTCATCACGGGAAACAACGAGCGGGAGAACGCGCTCAAGGCGGTCAAGATGGGCGCCTATGACTTCTACCAGAAGCCCATCGACCTCAACGAGCTGAAGATCATCGTCGCGAGGGCCTTCTATCTCAATAACATCGAGGAAGAGAACCGGCGGCTGCACCTCTCCCTCGACGAGAAGACCACCGAGCTCGGCGGGATGATGGGCCAGTGCCCCGAGATGCTGAAGGTCTTCTCGACCATACGGAAAGTGGCGTCGTCCGACATCTCGGTGCTCATCATGGGAGAGAGCGGTACGGGCAAGGAGCTGGTGGCCCGGGCCGTCCACTCGATGAGCCTGCGGAAGGACGGGCCGTTCATCCCTATCAACTGCGGCGCTATCCCCGAGAACCTGCTCGAATCCGAGCTCTTCGGGCACGAGAAGGGGGCGTTTACCGGCGCCCACGTGCAGGTGCAGGGCAAGGTCGAGTACGCGCACAAGGGGACCATCTTCCTCGACGAGATCGGCGAGCTCCCGTCCAGCCTGCAGGTCAAACTGCTCCGCTTCCTCCAGGAGAAGACCATCCAGCGTATCGGCGGCAGAGAGGACCTCCATGTCGATGCGCGCATCCTCGCTGCCACGAATATCGATATCGGCAAGGCGATAAAAGAGGGCAAGTTCAGGGAGGACCTCTACTACCGCATCGGCGTGCTCATGGTCAATCTCCCCACCCTCAGAAAGCGCGGTGACGATATCCTGCTGCTCTCGAATATCTTTCTGCGGCGGTTCAGCGAGGAGTTCAGGAAGAAGATACGGGGGTTCAGCCCGGCGGCCATCAAGCTGCTCGAGTCCTACGAGTGGCCCGGCAACGTACGGGAGCTGGAGAACAGGGTGCAGCGGGCCGTCATCATGTCGGAGCATTCGATGATCGAGCCCCACGACCTGGGCTTTACCGACCGTCCGGCGGTTCCGCAAGCGAGCATAATCGAGAACGGCACTCTCAGGGAGGCGCGGGACCGGCTCGAACGCGACATGGCGATCGCGGCGATCGAGAAGCATACCGGCAATATTGCGCGCGCCGCAGAGGACCTGGGAATCAGCAGGCCGACGCTCTACGACATCATGAAGAAGCACGGCCTCTTCAACGCGGCGCCCCAGTTTTAGGGCGCCCCTCATCTTCCCCCCTTCCCCGGGGGCGTCCTGCTCGCCTCGAATCCTTTACGATCCGTGGTCCTGGACGATCACCCGGAGCCCCGAGAGGCTGGTCGCGTGGATGGCGCTGTCGAGGAGATCGTCGGACCGCGCATCCGCGATAGCGGGGAGCGCTCCTCCTCCCTCCTGCGCTTCGCGATAGCTGTATGCTGCATGTCCCGGCGCATCGACGGGAGATGCCGTATCGCTCGCATACGACAGCAGCGAGGCTGCGAGGCTCACGGCATCGGCCGCCGGGGTTATGACGAGTGCGCGGCACTCGGGAGCGGCGGCAGGAGAGAGGAGGAAGAGAAGAAGCAGGCATATCCCGAAAGCTCTTTCGGCTCCATTCATGACAGTTCCCTCCTTGTGCGATGGTGGTGAGAGCGCTCGACCGCTCTCTGCAAGATAATCCCGCCGGACGATGCCGCAGCAGTGCGGCAACGGAAACGATCAGTGGCTCAGGAGCTCGAGATACTTGTTTGCGAGATAGTTCAGCAGACGCAAACGCTCCTTGAGAGGAAGCCTGAGATAGAGCGGGGATTCCATTACTATCGATGCCAGGCGTTTCATAGCAGGACAGACCAGGTGCAAGAGATGCGACGTTCATACGGGCTGAGGAGAGCCGCAGTGCGTGAGCGGCGGGCGGTCCACCATCTGCCGTATGCTGATGCAAGCGGTATGCCACGGATGGACAGCGGCCTATGCCCTGCATTTCACGCCCTTATTTCACTATGGTAGCGGCGGGACTCTGCGCGGTTGTGTAAGCAATGTCGACAAAAGTGTAAAGCTGCGCTTACTGCAAAACGAGAAGGGGCTGCCGTTCGGCAGCCCCTTCTCGTTTTGAGGGCCCTTCGAAATTCGCTCTACGTTCTTCTGAACCTCCGCATCACGAGGGTCATCCCCGCAAGTCCTGCACCGAGCATGATAAAGGGAGACGGTTCAGGAGTGGGGATGGCAGTATTGCCGGGGTCGTTACCTCGAGGATCGCGCGGTATGATGGCTATCACGGGATCTGAGGCGAGCGATATGCTGCTCCCCACTCCCGAGAGGCTGCCGGCGACGGCGGCGGCAGCAGGAATGTCGCCTACGGCGTAGCTGCCGAACCCCGGGACATATTCCCGGGCCGGAGACGAGTAGAGCCCGCTCGCGTCGGCCAGGACGCCCGCATCGATATCCCCCACGGAGCCGGCTGCAGCGCGTATGCTCTTGTCGTCCAGCGCGAGTGTCTCCGGTGATCCTCCTCCTGCCCAGCCGGTGAACTCGCTGGCCCCGGAGTGAACAACGAGGCCCTGGAGCGGGGTGTACTCGATGATGACGGCCGGTTTCGGCGCAAAGGAATTCGAGATAGCGGGCGCAACCTGAGCCAGCAATGAAAATGACAAAAGCAGCAGAAAGGCGGAGACGGGTAGGGCGACCTTCTTCCTCTTCAACCACTTCGCAAGAAACTTTTTCATGTTCTCCCCCTGAATGTGTGATCTCCGTGCTCCTCATGCCTCGGCGGCGATGAGCTCCTTTTTCGACAAGACCTCCTTTCCCCGAAAGGTGTGTAGATACTCTTCAAATGATAGCAAGATGCATGCCTCTCTGCAATGCCGTTGATTTGCCTGGCATGGCGGCGGCCTCTCGAGGCAGAGAAAGCGGGATGTAAAGATTTCCGACCGCCGGTTCCCGGCAAACCGGCTTCCTGCGGGCTTTGCCGCGCATATCCTCGTGCACGGCAGGAGAAAAAAATGTTATTATAGGGAGCTTTGGTTTTCGGGTGTTGTCGTGTGCGCAGGCGCTCGTACCCGTGGTCGCTCCGTGATGTAATGGCTGTGTGCAGTGCTGAGCAGTGAAGGAATGTCCGTTTTCACCTCTTCCGATCTCGCCGTTGCTCACCCGGTATTCCCCGTGAGGCGCTCCGTACAAACCCTGTTATACAGAGTATAATGCTTATATGCGCTTGAGTATTTTTTCTCGGATGATCGTCGGCTATATCGCTATCTTCTTGCTCGTCATGGCGGTGAGCATCTATGCCGTGATACAGCTCCGGCAGTTCAGCACAACCACTCATGATATCCTCGAGATCGATAACCGGCTCATCGATTACGAGAAGAGGCTCACCGATTCGCTGCTCTCCCAGGTGCGCTATGAACGCAAGTATCTCATCATCAAGGACCGCGCCCTTTACGACCAGTTCATCGCCGCGGCCGGCGACTTCACCCGCTCCATCGATGCGGCCCTCTCCCTTGGGGGCGACTTCCACAGGGAGGGGGTAGACCGCATACGGCGGCACCACGGACACTACGTAGCGCTCTTCGAGAAAGAGGCCGCACTGGTCCGGGGAGCGGTCTCTTATGAGCAGGCGTGGTACCGGCAGCAGAAGGAGCTGGCCATCACGGATGCCATGGAGGAGCTGAAGCGGCTGCGGGCCTCTTCCCAGCAGAATACCTACGAGCGCATCAGGCAGCTGGGCGATGCGGGCGTCCGGGCCCGCAGCGTGATGGGAGGGCTGGCGGTAGCCGCCCTGGTGCTCGGCGTCGCCATATCCGTGGTGATCACGAGGAGCATTACGCGGCCCATAGCCGTTATGATCGATAAAACGAGGGAGGTGGCGAACGGCGTGCTCAAGGGCGATCTCGCGCTCTCCTCGCCCCCGGAGATCGGCGAGCTCTCGACCTCGTTCAATGCCATGTGCAGGAAGCTGAGGGCGCTGGATAAGATGAAGTCCGACTTCTTTTCTACCATGTCCCATGAGCTGCGCACGCCGCTGACCTCCATACGGGAGGGTACGAGCCTCCTCCTCGAAGGCAAGGGCGGCGAGGCGACCGAGAAACAGCGGCGGCTCCTCACGATCATCTCCGAAGAGAGCAATCGGTTGATCGGTCTCGTCAACTCCCTTATGGACCTGTCGAAGATGGAGGCGGGCATGATGGCCTTCACCCTCACCGATACCGCCCTTGCGCCGCTGCTCCATAAAGCGGCGGCCGAGGCCGAGCTCCTCGCATCGGTCAAGAAGATCGCGCTCGACATCTCCTGCGCGCCCGACCTTCCGGCGGTCTGCATGGACGGGGAGCGCATACTCCAGGCCCTGCGCAATCTGATCGGCAACGCGATCAAGTTTACGCCGGAGGGCGGCCGGGTCTCGGTTGCGGCGGCGCATGACGACAGAGGGGTGCGGGTGGCCGTTTCCGATACCGGTCCGGGCATCGGAAAAGAGTACCTGACGGTCGTCTTCGAGAAGTTCCAGCAGGTCCCCCTTGCCGACTCGTATAAGGTCAAAGGCACCGGATTGGGGCTCGCTATCGTCAACCATATTATCACCGCTCACGGAGGAAGCGTATGGGCAGAGAGCGAGCCAGGACAGGGCAGCTCGTTCATTTTTGTATTGCCTGCATAGCGCTGCTGCTCTTGGCAGGCTGTGCGGTAGTGCACGAGGCTGTGCGGGATGACGCACGGGAAGAGCAGCGGGCGGAAACAGCCGCCCGAAAGCCCCGGCAGAGGGCGGATGAACGGGAGAGCAAGGGAGAGCAGGGGAGGGCGGCTGCGGCGCATCTGCAGTCGGCGCGAAAACTGCTCGTCCAGGGAGACCCGGAGGGCGTGCTGCGGGAGAGCCAGAAGGCGCTGACCCTGGCGGGGAAGAACCCGCCGGCGGATGAGGCGCTGTTTACCATGGGTCTCGCCTTCGTGCACTATAAGAGCTCGCACCGGGACTACAAGCAGTCCATCGATGCGTTCAGGCGGCTGGTACGGGAGTATCCGCAGAGCCCCCTGGCCGAGCAGGCCAGGATATGGGCCGGCGTGCTCCAGGTTATCGAGCAGTCGAAGCAGGTGGACATCGAGATCGAAGAAATGAAAAAGGAATTAAACCGGTAAGGGGGACGGAGTGGCTATGTCGCGCATAATGGTCGTTGATGATGACAAGAACCTCCTCGAGCTGATCACGATGCGGCTCGAGTCGTCGGGGTACGAGGTGGTAACCGCCTGCAAAGAGGAGGACGCGCTCGAGGCGCTGCGGCAGCAGCCGATCGATCTCTCCATTATCGATCTGCAGCTGCTCAGGCGGGACGGCATCTTGCTGATGGAGGAGCTCCATGCGATCAGCCCTGAAATGCCCGCCATCATTCTCACCGCGCACGGCAGCATCGAGAGTGCGGTCGATGCCGTGAAGCGGGGGGCGTATAACTACCTCACCAAGCCCTTCGACCCGCAGGAGCTGCTCCTGCAGATCGACCGGGCGCTCGAGAGCCGCAGGCTGAACGACGAGATCAGGCGGCTGAAAGGGCTCGTGGAAGAGCGCTTTACCTTCTCCAATATCATCGCCCGGAGCGAGAGTATGCAGATGGTCCTGGAGCAGGTGGCGCGCATCGCGAAGACGGAATGCACGGTGCATGTGCAGGGAGAGAGCGGGACCGGCAAGGAGCTCATCGCGAAGGCGATCCACCTCGCCAGCCTGCGCAACGAGGCCCCGTTCGTAGCGATCAACTGCGCCGCCATCCCCGAAACCCTCCTCGAAAGCGCGCTCTTCGGCCACGAACGGGGGGCCTTCACGGGCGCGGTAAAGAGCTCGCGGGGGCTCTTCGCCCAGGCGGACGGCGGCACGATATTCCTCGACGAGATCGGCGATATGCCGCTCTCGATTCAGGCGAAGCTGCTCAGGGTGCTCCAGGAGCGGCAGTTCTATCCCGTAGGGAGTGAAAAGCCGGCCGAGGTGGACATCCGGGTCATCGTGGCCACGAACAAGGACCTCGAAGCCGAGGTGAAGAAGGGGAGTTTCAGGGAGGACCTTTTCTACCGCATCCATGTCATCCCCATTTACCTGCCGCCGCTCAGGGACCGGCGCGAGGACATCCCCCTCCTGGCGGATTATTATCTGAAGAACATGGCCGAGCAGATGAACAAGCCGCTCAAAGGGTTTACTCCTGAAGCGATGCAGAAGCTCATGTCCTATGACTGGCCGGGCAATGTGCGGGAGCTGAGGAACTCCATCGAGTACGCCGCGGCCATGTCGCACCAGGAGACCATCACCGAGGACCTGATCCTCCAGAACAGGGATGTCCAGAGCGAGGAGATCAAGCCGCTCAAAGAGGCGCGGGATGCCTTCGAACGGGGCTATCTCATCCGCATGCTCGAATTCACCAAAGGGAACGTGAGCAAGGCGTCGATGCTGGCCGGCAAGTACCGGGCCGACTTCTACAATCTCATGAAGAAGTATAATCTCAACCCCGATGTCTTCAAGAAGAATCCCTAGCAGTGTGGCTTCTGTTCGCCGTCGCCTGTATGAAGAAACATACAGCGGGTAAGTAGCTCTTTTCCCGCACCTTCGGTCCGGGTGATCCTGCTGCCCTCCTTTTTCGGGGTGTATGAAAATACCTTCACCCCCGCTCTCCTCTCAAGGGTATGTTCTCTGTTTTTCCTGCTAAAACAGCGCTTTGCCGCCTCGTGCCTGTCGGGTATGCACTTTGCTGATGCTCCTGAGGTCTTGATGAGATCGTAACTACGTAAGCCAGGAGTGCAGCATGAAGCGTATGGTCGTTTTTTGGTATGAGCTCGTCACCATTGATGAGCCGGTGATTACGCAGGGGGTTCCTCTGTCGCTCGCCCGCCTCCCCCGCTACGCGCGGGAGGCCTTCGACGAGATCGAAGCCCCGAAACTGCTGAACTGAGGAGCGTGCGCATGGATAAAGCGGTTCTTTTGATGACAGGCCTCCTGCTCCTGCCGCTGGGGGATGCTGCGCTGCTCTCCCGCGCCGACGCAGAGGTGAGTATCAACATAGGCATCGGCGCCCCGCTGCCCCCTCCCGTTATCGTTGTCGAGCGGCCTCCGGAGGTGGTTCTTATCCCCGGGACGAGAGTATATTTTGCGCCCGACATCGGCGACAGCGAGCTCTTCTTCTATTCGGGCTACTGGTACCGCCGGCATGGAAGCGCCTGGTACCGTGCTGCGCGGTATGACGGCTCCTGGATCCACCTGCCCCCCCGGAGGGTTCCCGTGGTATTCGTCAAACTGCCGAAGGGATACCACCGCGATTACGACAGGCATGAGCGTATGCCCTACGGGAAGCTGAAGAAAGAGTGGAAGAAGGCGGAGCGGGAGCACCGGAAGCACGAGAAGGAGCGCCACAGGAACAAGCGCGACCACGACGATTAGGTTCTATTGCAGAACATAACCGGGAGGTCTCCCTTTGAAAACTTTCTGGTCCTGAAATTGCATGGAGCGGGTAAGAGGCAGGCATATGCTGATCATAAAAAGAGCCGCTTCAGAACGTGAGCTGCAGGACGTGCACGCGCTGCGGTATGCCGTCTATTGTCTCGAACGGGGCTATGAGCCTCCTGACGACTATCCGGCTAAGGTCGAGGTTGACGGCTACGATCCCTACTCGGTCCATTTCATCGCGTATGCCCCGGCCCTTCGCGATGTCGTGGTACCGGCAGGCACGGTGCGTCTTATTCTCCCCAACCCCCTCGGGTTTCCTGTAGAGCGCTACTGCAGGGTGCAGGTGCGGAACCGCTGCAATGAAACAGCCGGGGTCGCCGAGATCTCGCGCCTTGCCGTGAGCGCGGAAGCGACGGCGCGGCTGCGGATCGTTAAGAGCGAGGTTACCTTCGGCCTCATCAGGGAGCTCTACCATACGCTGCGGGAGCTGAATATCGAGCGTGTGTTTACTGCAATGACGACCGGCCTCGAGCGTCTACTGAGAGCGTGCGGGCTGAGCTTCACCGCAGCGGGCCCCTCCGTCGCCTACCATGGCATCAGGACTCCCTTTTACGCCGAGGTCGATACGCTGTTCAAGGGGGCGGCAATGAGCAGGAGAGGCGCTCTGCAGCTCCTCTGCAGACCGCGGGAGGAATTTTACACTTCTGTAAACCGTACCGACAGCATTGCCTGCTCCGGATCCGCCGCACACCGGGCGCCGTATTCATAAGGCGAAGGATTGTCCCTTTTATCAGGGCACTGCCGGGGCAGAAGACGGAGGCAGGCATGCATCTTGCTTATACTCAAAGAGAGTGCTGTGCCATCTCTTCAATAAGGAGGCAGAGTTTATGAGAAAGGCGGACGCACGGAGAGCATTCCTGATGCTGGTACTCGCGGTCTTCCTCGCCACCGGCTGCGCAACACTGACCGGGAGGACGGCCGGGCAGACCATCGATGACTCGACAATCACCACGAAGATCAACGGGAAGATCATTCAGGACCCCCAGCTCTCGTACCTGAAGCTCGATGTCGATACCTTCCAGGGAGCTGTGACCCTCTCCGGGACGGTGCCGAGCAAAGCTGCGCAGGACAGGCTCGTCGAGATCGTGAAGAGCACCGAGGGCGTCAAGAGCGTGAAGACCAACCTGGTCATTCAGCCCCCGCAGTAGCGCTGTCCCGGTTGCCGCTGGATATCCGCCGGCCCGGCTCTCCCCTCTCCCTTACCCCCGGCGCTCTCGGCAGGGTGCGCCGGGTTTTCCCGGATGGAGTATAATAATGCACCATTAGAAGAGAGGCAGCGGAGAACTATCTGCGGACCGGCGCCGCATGGAAGAGAAATTCATATCCGTCATTATCCCCAACCGCAACGGCAGCGCGACCATCGGCCTCAGCATCGAGGCTGCGCTCGCCTCCGACTACCCGCGCTTTGAGGTGATCGTCGTCGACGACTGCTCCACCGACGGCTCGGTCGAGGTAATCCGGCGGTATCCCTGCCGCCTTGTCCGGCTCGCCGCGCACGGCGGCGCATCGAAGGCGCGCAACCGCGGCGCACAGGAGAGCCGCGGGGAGCTCCTCTTCTTCACCGATGCCGACTGCCTCCTGGCTCCCGGCGCCCTTGCCGCGGCAAACCGCATCGCAACCGGGCAGGGCCCCGACGCCGCCGTCGGCGGCACCTACACGCGCGTCCCCTACGACGCGGGCTTCTTCAGCCTCTTCCAGTCCGTCTTCGTTAACTATTCCGAGCTGAAGAGGAAGGACGATCCCGACTACCTGGCGACCCATGCCCTGGCGATCGACGCCCGGACCTTCGAGAGGGCGGGCGGCTTCGCCGAGGAGTTCATGCCGATCCTCGAAGACGTGGAGTTCAGCCACCGGCTGCGCCGCAGGGGATACAGGCTCATGATGAGCCCCGACATTCTGGTGCAGCACATCTTCAATTACTCGCTCAGGCGGTCGCTCGGGAACGCCTTCAAGAAGACGAAGTACTGGATAGTCTATTCACTCAAGAACCGCGACCTCCTCGCCGATTCGGGCACCGCCTCGGTGGAGCTCAAGCTCAACGGGCTCGTCTTTCTTCTGATGGCGCTCCTCATTCTTTTCGGCACAGTCTCCGGCACGGGCGCCGCCGCCCTGGTCGCGGCAGCTCTCCTCCTTGCCGGCGTCAACGTCGCGGTCAGCAAGGAACTCCTCGCCGCCTTCTCCGGGACCGGCGGGCGGGCCTTCGCCCTGCGCGCTGCCGCGTACTACATGCTCGTCTATCCGGCAGCGATCTGGGCAGGGACCATCGCAGGAGTGCTCGCCTATTTCCGCACCACTGCCCCACCGGCCGGCAGGGCGCCTCAGTGAATCCTGCACGGGTCGGAGCAATGAGGCGCCCGAGACGTACATGCTCGGAAGGGACCCCGACCCCCTGACCGCAGCGAGGGCACTTGCGTCAGAGTACTTCTACGGCTATATTTTAAGTAGCTATGAACGGTGTCTCGAGAAACGGCACGAGGGCCCGGCCCTGAGTGATATCAGGATCTCCGGCCCGGAGCAGCCGGAGACGAGGAGGTGTGCATGGACACATGGGAAAGCTGGCCTCCGCAGCGTTTTTTCTATCTCTTCATAGGGCTCGCCTATCTGATGCTCTGGGTGCAGGTGCTCCTGTTTCATTGGCGCGGCGCCTTCCGCCACTGGTCCATGTGGGGACCGGTGCTCTTTGCGCCGGTGCTGGCGGTTATGGGTATTCTCTACTCCTTCATGTACGGCGGGTGGCTGAACTGGCTGTTCGTCATTCTCTTTGCCGTCGGAGCGATCGAGGGCATACTCGGCGCCCTCTTCCACTTCAAGGGCGTTAAACACTATATCGGCGGCTTCTCGCTCAGGAATTTCATGGTCGGCCCGCCGCCGATCCTGCCCATGATGTTCATGACGCTCTCCCTCGTGGCGCTGCTGGTGTACTTCGCATGGCCGGGACCGGTGACGGGACCGGCGGGAGGCGGATATGCGTTTATCCCGTAAAGAGCTGAGCGGCTACATGGAGAACTGGGACGACCGGACCCGCGCGGTCCTGGTCCTGCGCATGGAGGAGCGCTTCAGGCGTCTTGCGCTCGAACATTTTTCGAGCGATGAGGCGGTGCTGCTCGGGGCCGTGCTCGACCGGCTCATCCCCCAGGATGAAGGCGAAAGGATCGACCTCGTCGGCTTTGTCGATGGAGCGCTCGGGAAACCGCTGGGACGGGGTGATCGCCGGGAAGGCATTCCCGAAGAAGCGGGCTTGTTCCATAAGGGCCTGACGGGGATCCAGGAGACCGCCCAGGCCATGTTCGGCAGGTCTTTCGTCGAGCTGCATGAAACCCAGCAGGATGCGGTCCTCGGCGCCATACAGGACGGGGCTGCGAAAGGAGGGGTATGGAGGGATATCCCTTCCCCGTATTTCTTTACCAGGCTCATGACCAAGGCGCTGACCGGCTACTGCGCCCACCCTTTTGCATGGATGCGCATGGGGTTCCCGGGGCCGAGCTACCCCGAGGGCTATGTCTGGATCACGGAGCAGGAAGTCCAAGCGAGACGCAGACACTTCCCGGGGTGGAAAACGCTCTGAAAAGCGAACCTCAACCGCCTGACTGCGCAATACGTGGACAGCGGTGATGCTCCTTTTATCGTGGTGATTGGCGACTTCCAGGGAGGGCTTTATGAAACCGATGCGGGAGACGATGAGGCGGTACAACGGCCCTGTCGATGTATGCGTCGTCGGGTCCGGCGCCGGAGGCGCCGTCGTCGCTAAAGAGCTGGCAGAAGGCGGATTGTCGGTGGTGGTCATCGAGGCGGGCCCCTGGCTCGATACGCGGGAAGACTTCGTCAATGACGAGCTGACGATGCTCGACGGGCGCCTCGACTGGGACGATCTGCGCATTACCGCGGGAGAGGACCCCCTTGCGATGGGACGGAACAACACCGGCCGCGCGGTCGGCGGCAGCACGGTGCACTATACCGCAGTCACCCTTCGCCTCCACGAGGAGGACTTCCAGGTGAAAACCCGCGAGGGGGTAGCTGACGATTGGCCGATTACGTACCGGGAGCTGGAGCCCTACTACCGGAATGTCGAGCACTACCTCGCCGTATCGGGACCGCGCCGTTTCCCCTGGCCCCCGTTTTACGGACCCTATCCGCATCCGGAGCTGCCCTGGAGCGCGCGGGACCGCCTGCTCGGCGAGGGCATGATCAACATGGGCCTGACCCCCGCAAAAGCGCCCCATGCCATTATCATGGGCAGCAAAGGAGACCGTTCGCCCTGCATGATGTACGGCTTTTGCGCCAACGGGTGCAAGTCCGATGCAAAATCGAGTACGCTCGTCACCTATATCCCCGATGCGGTGAAAGCGGGCGCCGAGATCCGCGACCGCTGTTTCGCCGTCCGGGTCAATACCGACAAGCGGGGTATGGCGCGGTCGGTGAGCTATATCCACGAAGGCAAGACGCTTGAGCAGGAGGCGGAGATCATCGTTCTCTCCTGTTATGCCGTCGAAACGCCCCGCCTGCTGCTCAATTCGGCAGACAGCCGGTCCCCTGACGGGCTCGCGAACTCGAGCGGCATGGTCGGAAGGAATTTCATGGTGCACCTCGGCGACAACGTCATCGGGAGGTTCGACAGGCCGATCGACAACTGGATCACGCCGCCGGTCGGCATCATGAATCAGGACAGGTACAGCACCGACCCGAAGGCCGATTTTGTCCGCGGCTACACCCTTGAGGCTTATAATATGTTTCCGGTGGAGTTCTTCACCACGCTCGTCGAGACCAACCCCTATCTCTGGGGGAAGCGGCTGATGGACATCGTGGATCAGTACGACGCCTATACTGTCCTGGGCAACGTGGGAGAGGTGCTGCCCGATGAGCGCAACTTCGTGAGCCTCGCTGAAGAGAGGGACCACTACGGTGTCCCTGTTGCCAAAGTCACCTACTCGCACAGCGAGAATTCGAAGAGGATGTCGGAAGCCTCCATGCGGCTCTGCGAGGAGGTCCTGAGGGCAGCGGGCGCTCGCGATATCTATCGCATGCCGGGGACGATCCACCTGCTCGGCACCTGCCGCATGGGGAATGACCCGGAGACCTCGGTCATCGACAGGTGGTGCCGCTCCCACGACATCCCCAATCTCTTCATCTGCGACGGCAGCGTCTTCGTAACCGGCGGCGCCGTTAATCCCAGTCTCACCATCCAGGCCCTTGCCGTACGGACAGCCGAGCATATACGGAAACACGGCAAGAGACATGCGCAGAGGCGGACAATCGTCGCCGGGGCGCGGGAAGAGCCCTCGCCCGCGCGCCGCTGGGAATGACGCCGTCCCGGCCTCCCGTCATGCCGGTGCGCCCGGCATCACGCACTGATTGAGCATAGGCCATGCCTCGTCCGCGGGCCGGGGCGCATTTTGCATTTGGCCCGGAGATTTGTTAGGGTAGGTAATGTACTCGCCGGCGCGTCATATAGGGCAGGTCTTCCGCAAGAGCAGACCGATTCACCTCACCTTCTTCCTGACGAGGCGGTGCAATGCCCGATGCCCCTTCTGCTTCTATCTCAAGAGCGGCAATGACCCTTCCGGCGGCCGTCCCGAGCTCTCTCTCGATGAGATAGAGAAGGTCTCCCGGTCCCTTGGCACGCTCCTCTGGCTCGCCTTTTCGGGAGGAGAGATCTATCTCAGGAGCGACCTCGTCGCCATAGCGGAGACGTTCTACCGGAACAACAGGCCCGCCATAATGCTCTTCCCGACGAACGGCCTGCTGCCCGAGGTGATCAGGGACAAGACGGAGGAGATCGTGAGGAGCTGCAGGGAGAGCGTCATCGCCGTAAAGCTCTCTCTCGACGGCCTCGGTGACGACCACGACCGCCTGCGCGCCACCCCGGGCAGTTTTGCGAAGACCATGGAGACCTGTGCGCTGCTGGGCCGGCTTGTCGACCGCTATCCTCACTTCGAGCTCGGCATCAATACCGTGTTCTGCGCCGAAAACCAGGACGCGATGGAGGCGATCATCGGTTTCGTGAAGGGGCTCGCCGCGGTAAAGACGCATACGATCTCGATGGTGCGGGGCGACCTGGCCGACAGGCGTTATAAAGATATCGATATCGAAAAGTATGACCGGGCGATCGCCCGGCTCGAGGAGAACCTGAGAGACAGGACCGCTCCCGTCTACCGGTTCCGCGGAGCGCGGATCAAGGCAGCGCAGGACATCCTGCAGCGCCGCCTCATTCACCGCACTTGGCGCGAGCAGAAGCGGATCGTTCCCTGCTATGCGGGCAGGCTCAATCTCGTGCTGACCGAATGCGGCGATGTCTTCCCCTGCGAGATGCTGACGGAGCCCTTCGGCAATGTGAGGGACTGCCAGTACGATATGGGCACGGTAATCCGCTCGGCCTCGGCGAAGAAGAGTATCGAGAGCATCCGGGCCGGACGGTGCTGCTGTACGCACGAGTGCTATTTCATGACCAATATCCTCTTCAACCCGGCCCTCTATCCCGTGCTGCTGAAGGAGTACGCGCAGCTCAGGCTCTCCCCTGCGATCGGCAGTGAGCTCCCTTAGAGTGTCTAACGGAATGAGCAGAGGGGAGTCAGACGAGGTAGAGCATGTTCGTCTCATTCTCGGCAAACATCCTGTTTGCCTCCGAGGTACCAGCTCGGAATCGAGTCGTACCGACCCGCTCCGCAGTCCATTGCTCCGCTTGGGCTGCTAATACCGCTCACCTACTCTACCTCGCCCGACTCCAAACTCTTTCATTTTTAAAAGTATTCACCGGGAGACCGTATGACCTCGAGCTTGACAAGGAGCACGATCAGGACGGTATAGCCCGCGGAGAGGGCCAGGTCCCTTATGACGTCCCTCCTGGTGTACGGTTTTGACCCTCCTTCCTTTCTCACTATCGTTTCAGCTCCCTTGTGCAGGATCACGAGGCCGGCGATATTCGTTATCCAGTAGGCGATGATGAACGCGGGCAGAAAGGCCGCCGGGCAGACCAGGCTCGCCACCCAGGCGCCGAAGTAGGCGAGCGGGATGTTGAGGAAGACGTCGTTCCAGGGCGAAAGCGGCGATAGGAGGTATCCTACGGCTCCCATGAGACTGCCCTGGAGGAGGCGCTTATAATTCGCGTGATGGAGCTGCACCATAGTCCTGACCGCTCATTGCGATAGAGGCCCTCAGTAAAGCATAGCGGATATGCTTTGCTGTGTAAAACCGTGCCCGCTTCCCTTGCGCAGGGTGCTGTTTCTTGACACATCCCGTCAGGGGCGATAGTATTTAACAATAAACGGGCGACGGCAATGGCAGCGGTCATTCGGAGCTCTCGAAGCATGGCAAGGGCGCCGCCTGTATCCGGCACACCGTACATTCCTCCATCCACTGTTCCTGTACGTGCTGCGGCATAGTTATCAGAGATGTTCCCTGAAGATACAAAATTGTCTCGCCCGACTGTCAAAGAGCGCACAAAAAAGACGATATTAATGAGGTAAAGGCACTGCGGCTGTTTGACATCCCCGGTATCGTGGCCCGATGCACCGATGCACCGCAAGAAAGAGCGTACGTATGGCGCCGGAGCCGGGAGCCGGAAAAGGAGGTGCCGTATATCATGAACAGATGGGAGACCGGGAAACGGCGCAGTATCGACAAGGAGCTCGACTTCGAGCGGAGACGCCTGCTCAACCTGATCGAGTGCAGGATCAGGAGAAACGAAGTGGAGCGCGCCCGGCAGCATGCGGAAGAGCTGTTCAATACGGAGCTGGAATTCGAGCTGCTCAGGAACACGAAGCGGGTTGTCAGGTACAACGGCGTGCTGGTGAACATCATCGGCTTCCTCATGTGCGTCGTGCTGCTCCTCACCGCGGCCGCCGTGCTCAACATAGAGCCTTCGTTCAGCCTTATTGCCGAGGCGGCGGTCATGCTCTCGATCGTCTTCCTGCTGATGGTCGATTCGTTCATCGTGCGGCGGTTCGAGAAGACCCTCAGGAGGCTCATGGACAAATACGAGATCGATAAGCAGTCGTTCATATACAGGACGGTCGACATGTTCACCAAGTAATCCCGGAGCGAGGGGGTACGGCAAGGAGGTGATGCAGGATGCTCTTCTTCATGGTCGATAACGAATATTTTGTCCTGACCAACGTGAATGAGAATACCATCAGGGGCTACTGGAAGGACTACTATGCCTACCGCTACGATATCAATTTCAGCTTTCACGAGTTCCTCAGGGAGAACGGCCTCTACGTGAGGATCACGTCGCCGCCGCTCGACCCGTTCGGCTATAACCTCACCGATATCGAGATCTGCCTCAACTGAGCCCCGCGGACCTGCTGCGCTCCTGTCGTCCCTCTCCTGTTCTATAGTATAATTACGTACATGGAATCTCCCGCGACGAACAGGACCGCCTACCGCCTGTACGAGCTGCAAGCGATCATCAAGGCCGCTCTCGGCGACGCCTTTCCCGGGGCCTGCTGGGTGACGGCGGAGATCGCCGAATGCAAGAGCAACCAGCGCGGCCACTGCTATCTCGAGCTCGTCGAAAAGGAAGAGGATAAAATCATCGCGCAGGTCAAGGCGACGATCTGGGCCTACGACTACCGGAGGCTGAGCCAGAAGTTCAAGGCCGCAGCCGGGGAGCCGCTCAAGCCTGGCATGAGGCTCCTGCTCTTCGTCTCGGTATCGTTTCACGAGGTCTACGGGCTGAGCCTCAACGTCAAGGATATCGACCCCACCTATACGCTCGGCGAAATGGCGCGCAAGAGAAAGGAGATCATCGAGCGGCTCAGACGGGAAGGCGTCATCGACGAGAACAAGAAGCGGCCGCTGCCCCTCGTTCCCCAGCATATCGCGGTCATATCGTCGCCGACCGCCGCGGGATACGGCGATTTCTTCAACCAGCTCGACGGCAACCTCTACGGGTACAAGCTCGTCCATATCCTCTTCCCCGCCGTGATGCAGGGCCAGGAGGCGGAGCTGTCCGTCACTGCCGCGCTGAAGAAGATCAGGCGGCTGCAGGACCGCTTCGATGTCGTGGTCATCATCAGGGGAGGGGGGTCCGCCATCGACCTCAGCTGCTTCGACAGCTATGACCTCGCCGCAGCGATCGCCCGTTTCCCCCTGCCGGTCATCACCGGCATCGGCCATGAAAAGGACGACACGATCGCCGATATGGTCGCCCATACGAAGATGAAGACCCCCACCGCCGTAGCCGAATTCCTCCTGTCGGGCATCAGGAGCTTCGAAGAGGGTATCCTTTCCCTGCAGCACCGGCTTTCGCTCTCTGCCGAGCGGCTCCTGAAGGACGCCCGGTATGCGCTGAACGGTATTGCCCAGAAGCTCGTCGTCATCCCCGCCTGTCTCGCCGCGCCGCGGAACAGGCTTCTGCTCCTGGAGCGGGAGCTTCAGGGAAGGCTGCGGGAAGCGCTGCTGCGGCAGCACTCACGACTGGAGGTCTGCGCGCAGGCGGTGCGGCTCCTCGATCCCGCCAAGGTGCTCCGGCGGGGCTACAGCATCACGCGCTGCAACGGCGCCGTGGTCAAGGAGGCGTCACAGGTGAAGAAGGGGGCGGTGATCACCACCAGGCTGCATAACGGGACGGTCACCAGCATTGTCGGACAGACGAAGGAGGCGAAACAGCGTGAGCAAGAGCAGGCAACGTGCTTACTCCCAGGCTTTGAGCGAGCTGGAACG
Source organism: Nitrospirota bacterium (assembly GCA_040752355.1). Taxonomy (NCBI): domain Bacteria; kingdom Pseudomonadati; phylum Nitrospirota; species Nitrospirota bacterium. The sequence goes on from JBFMHE010000005.1 coordinate 20,060, forward strand.
GATCGTCAGTGAGATAGAGGCGGAAGATATCGACGTGGATGCGCTCTCCGAAAAGGTGAAGCGCGCCACCACGCTCATCTCCTTCTGCAAGGAGCGGCTGCGCGCCACCGAAGAGGAGGTCGGCAGGATCCTGGCAGAGGCCGAGGCGCAGTCCGAAGGCCGGCCTGAAGATGGGGAGGAGCGCGATGCAGAAGAGCTTGCCGATCCCGACGATCTCGATACCGGACCCTGATCGCTGCATAGTGCCGGGCAGCGCCAGGATGTCTAGAAGAGAAAGAGGCCGGCCCTGAATTTCCCGGCCAGCGGCATGCTCCACTGGACGACGGCGTTCAGGGGTGAGAACCCGCCGCTGAGGCTCTCGAAGGCGAGGAACTGCCCGAACTCGAGGGGCGTCTCGGTAATGATGCCCAGGCCGCTGTTGCTCACATCGATGGCAAGGCAGGTATACCGCTTCTGCCCGCTTTCACCGTAGAAATAATAGCGCAGCTCGGCGTCGTAGGGCATCCGTTTTTCCCGCCTCGTCTCTTTCATGGGAACACAATACCATACGGTGCGAGCAAAGTGCAACGCGCGGCGTACGGTGCTATCGTACCTCCTGCACCCCTATCCAGAAAGGGAACTTGGGGACCGGTATCCTCTTGGTCACGGTCCGCTTTTCAGGATCGATAACGACGATGGTGTTCTCGCCCGTCACCGCAACAAACGCGTACTTCCCGTCGCCGCTGAATTTGACTCCGTGAGGCCCTTTGCCGACGTGGATCGCCGCGACCGGCTTCCAGGTCTTGAGGTCGATCACGGTGATGAGACCGGCGCCCACGCCCGAGACGTAGGCATAATCGCCCTTCGGGCTTATGTCGATGCCGTGATGTCCCTTTGATACGGGGATGCGCAGGAGCGGCTTGTCCTCCTTGAGCCGGATGACCGAGACGTCGTCGGAGCCCATATTGGTAACCATGCCGTATACGCCGTCGGGGGTGATGGCTATATTGTGGGGATGGCCCGGTCCGCCGGGGGAGTGTTCCGCTCCATGCCCGTGATCGTGGCCGTCACCCTTCGGCCCCAGGGCGAGATCGTGTATGGGGCGATGAGCGGCGGTATTCACAAAGGTGATGCTGTTGTCCCCTGCATTGGTCACCACCGCTACCGGACGGACGGGATTGAAGCCCACATTATGGGGAGCCGTGCCCACCGGGACTGTCGCGACCTGCTTTCCCGTCGCCGCCTCGAAAACGTAGACGTTATTCGACCGCTTCCCCTCGTTCACGACATAGACAAACCTGCTGTCGGGTGTCACCCCGACGCCTTTGGGTGCATCGCCGAGCGGGAGCTCCCGCTCTACTGTCAGCGAGCCGGTGTTGATGACGTAGAGCTTCTGCGCTGCCGTGGTGACGGCAAAGGCGTACTTTCCGTCGGGGCTGACATCGATGTAGGAGGGATCGGCGCCGACGGGAATAGTCTTGATCACCTCGCCTTTGTCGATATCGACGACGGCGACCTCGTTCGCGTGCCTGCACGGTACGAAGACGCGCCACCCCGCATTTGCCGGAACAGGGAGCACGGCGTTCATAATCCAGAGACCGATCATCACTATCGTTACATGCAAGCGGGCCATCGCCACCTCCTTCTTGGTTATGAGCGCAACTGCCTGCGGTGATATACTCTCATTATACTGCCGGACCGGACAACGTACAACGGCTGCACCACGGGTGTGGCATACCGTTGCCGGACCGGGCGGAGTGTGCTATTGTAGAGCAGCCCGCTTTACGGATACGGCCCACAAGGAGGAGCAGGGATGAGGATCAATGCGGAGCTCGTCGTCGGAGGGCTCATGACGCTGGCGTCGGCATATTACTGGGCGGCTATCGGCAATGTCCGGCCGGTGCAGGAGGTGCCGCTCGTCTACCAGTATACGTTCAGGCTCTACCCCTATCTCGACACTGCGATCACCGCCGTCGGGATGCTGGTGCTCTATCGGGGCCTGAGGAGACTCAAGGAGGGGTAACTCTCGCGTATTCATCACGAGAGACCGCCTCGTAAACAGTGTCTTCCTCATTCCCTACGCCGGGCGGCATTCCTTTCCATAGCCCGCTCTCTTCTGGTATCATTGGTTTTAGGGGGGGGCAGGCATACATGGTTCGTGATAATGCATGCCGGTAAGAGTAACGTGCAGTGAAAGGATGTACGCATATGATACGACGCATCGTGGTCAGTTTTGTTATCTGCTGTTTCAGCCTGGGGGTACCCGCAGCGCAGGCCTTCCCGTCTTCCGATGACACGGACTACAACCGGGCGCGCCTGCTGGGCTATGTTCTCCTGCAGTACCTCAAAGCGAACAACTTCAGCCAGAAGAAGCTGGACGACGCCCTGTCGCGGGACGCCTTCGGTCTTTACCTGAAGCAGCTGGACGGGCAGAAGCGCTTCCTCCTCAGGGACGATGTCGAGAAGCTCAGGACCTACGCCGACAGGATCGACGACGAGCTCATCACCGGGAAGATCGAGCTGCCCGAGGTGAGCGTGGCGATCGTCGACCGCCGGACCGCGGCTGTACGGGAAATGATCAAGGAGCTGCTCGCAAAGGATTTCGATTTCTCGGCGGACGAGACTGTCGAGACCGACGCCGACAAGCTCGAGTACTGCGCCACCGAGGCGGAGCTGAAGGAGCGCTGGCGCAAGATGCTGAAGTACCAGGTGCTCAACCAGTATCTCACCCTGCTCGACGACGCCAAGGACGCCAAGGCAGAGACCGGGGGCAAGAAGAACGAAGGCGCCGGCAGCGGAAAGGAAGAGAAGAGCCCTGCCGACCTCCGGAAGAAGGCCCGGGAGAAGGTGCTGAAGAGCTACGAAGACTCGTTCGCCCGTATGCGGCAGGAGAAGAAGTCGGAGCGGTACGACCGCTACCTGGGCGCAGTAACGCGGGCGTACGATCCCCATACCAGCTATATGCCGCCCACGAGCAAGGAGGACTTCGATATCAGCATGAAGGGCACCCTCGAGGGCATCGGGGCGGTGCTCCGCGAAGAGGACGGCAACATCAAAGTGGAGAGCGTGAAGCTCGGCGGCCCTGCTGCACGCCAGGGGCAGCTCCTTGCCGGCGACCTCATTCTCAAGGTCGCCGAGGCGGGCGGCGACCCGGTCGACGTGACGGAGATGCGGCTCCGGGACGCCGTCAGGCTGATCCGCGGCAAGAAGGGCACGGAGGTGAAGCTCACGGTCAAGCGGCAGGGCATGCCTTCGTTCGTTATCGCCATTGTGCGCGATGTGATTCAGCTCGACGACACCTTCGCAAAAGGGACGACGCTCACCGATGAGAAGAGCGGGAAGAGCTTCGGCTATATCAAGCTGCCGAGCTTTTACCGCGACTTCGAGCAGCACGGCAGCGGGGAAAGGGCCCGCACCTCGACGGACGATATGAAGGCGGAGCTGAAGAAGCTCGCCTCCGGGAGTATCAGCGGCCTCGTGCTCGACCTGAGAAACAACGGCGGCGGCGCCCTCACCGATGCCGTCGACATCGCCGGCCTCTTCATCAGGGAGGGCCCGGTGGTCCAGGTGAAGAACGGCCTCGGCAAGGTAACGGTCCTCTCCGATGAAGACCCGGAAGTCTACTACAGGGGGCCGGTGGTCGTGCTCGTGAACCAGTTCAGTGCATCGGCTTCCGAAATCCTTGCCGGCGCCCTCCAGGACTACGGCCGTGCTGTTGTCATCGGCGGGGAGCATACCCATGGCAAGGGGACGGTCCAGATGGTGCTGGACCTCAACGAGAGCATGTCTTTCGGCGGCATGGAACAGTACAAACCGCTCGGGGCGCTGATGATCACCATCCAGAAGTTCTACCGGGTGAGCGGAGAATCGACCCAGTACCGGGGCGTCGTGCCGGATATCATCCTGCCCGATGCCCTGAAAGGGCTGAAGACAGGCGAGCAGTACCTCGATTTCGCCCTCCCCTGGGATACGGTGAATCCCGTGCCCTATGCAAAGTGGCAGTCCCCTGCTCCCGAGGTGAATGCCCTCAAGCTGAAGAGCAGCGAGCGCATCAAGGACGATAAGGATTTCGCCGCGATTATCAGCGATGGCAGCAGGCTCGAGGAGCACCGGAAAAAGACGCTCCAGTCGCTCCGCCTCGATACGGCCCGCAAGGAGCGGGAGTCGGCACAGGCCGCCCTCAAGCTGAAAGGCGTTGACGGCATTCTCTCCGTGCCCGGGTCGGCGCATGGGGCGTCCGGAGTCGGCGGAGCCGGGAAGCGCGGCCTTTTTTGTTTCCGTCCCTGCCGCCGGCCTGCCTGCTCCCTGCAGGTGCGAATGCCTGTTTTTTCAGCAGTTTTCGAGGGCCGACCAGCTCAAAATAGATAGCCTGGACCGGTCATTTTTAATGACCGCGCGTCCAACCTCTGTAGAAAGAGGTTGAAACTAAATAAAAAACACTGTTGGCATCTCGTTTGCAATGAGAGTGGCCACAATATTTTTGACGGCTTCAGAAACGATGCATGGTGCAGGGAAGAGATTGCCCGTAATAGCAGGCACAGCGGCGACAGTTGGCAGCCGCCTGCCGCCGAACGCCGAACGCCGAACGCAATGAAGAGGAGGAGCCCTTGAAAGAACTACTGAGCATGTACGAGGAGAATTTTACCTGCCGGGATGAGGAGCTCACCGATGATTTCGCCGACGACTCCGTGCCCTCGCTGGAGGAGCGGGAGGAGCAATGCGAGAGCGCCTCTGCTTATGACGACGGTCTTCTCGATGTCTACCTTAAAGAGATCAGCACGACCCCGCTGTTGAACAAGGACAAGGAGCGGCTGCTCGCGCAGCAGCTGGAAGAGACGAAGCTGCGGGTGTATGCGGTCATCTTCAGCGTGCCCTGCGCCCTCGCAAAGCTCGTTGAGCTCGGCACGATGGTCGAGAAAGGCGAGCTCCCCCTTGCAGCGGTGATGAAAGAGGATGAGGAGTGGTCCGAAAGGGAGCGCGCACAGCAGCGGAAGAAATTCATTCAGGGCATCAGGGCGCTGCGGGAGGCGCTGCAGCAGCGTACGGCGCGGAGCGCCGGCGATGCGGTAATCGAGAAGGTCAGGGCATTGCACATGAACGACGAGGCGCTGAGCGTTTTTTCCCGGGAGCTGAAGGAGCTCGCCCTGCAGCTCAGGGAGGCGCAGGCCCGCTGGGATGGCATGGAGCAGCGGCAGCGGCGCACTGCCGAGGGCAGGCGGAGCAGGCAGCGCATTACCGCGCTCGAGGCGCGCATCGGCCTGAAGCTTCCCGCCTTTGATACGGCGCTGGCCCGCCTCGAGCGCGCCGAAGCGGACGTGGACGAGGCGAGGCGGCAGATCATCGAGCCGAATCTCCGCCTCGTCGTCAGCGTGGCGAAGCGCTACAGCGGCAAAGGATTGAGCCTCGAGGACCTCATCCAGGAGGGAAACCTCGGCCTCATGAAGGCCGCGGACCGGTTCGACTACCGGAAGGGGTTCAAGTTCAGCACCTACGCCACGTGGTGGATCCGGCAGGCGATCGGCAGGGCGGTGTCGGACTATTCGAGGACCATACGCATACCGGTCCATATGATCGAGAACATGTACGCGGTGCACAAGATAATGAGCACCTATACCCAGGAGTTCGGGGTGAAGCCCGAGCCCGAAGAGATTGCGCGCAGGGCAGCGCTCCCGGTCGAGAGGGTCTTCGATGTCCTGAAGATATCCGACGAGCCGCTCTCCCTCGACGCCGCCGTCGGCGAGGATGACGCGCTGCTGAAGGAGTTCATCGAGGACACCTCCACCCCCTCGCCCTTCGACCGGGCGGTCCGCGAAGAGATGAAGCTGCATATCGACAGGATACTGTCGTCGCTCTCGACGAAAGAAGAGATGGTCATCAGGAAGCGCTTCGGCATCGGCTGCGGGCAGCCGCTCACCCTCGACGAGATAGGACAGGAGTTCGAGGTGACCCGGGAGCGCGTCAGACAGCTCCAGGAGCGGGCGATGCGGAAGCTCCAGGCCCCGATGGGCGCCCTGTTGAGCTGAGCGCGGAGGAGGCCGGTAAAGAATGAGGTCCTTCAACCGATAACTAAGGGGCCGATAGCTGAGGGGCAGTTCAACGATACTGCAGGAGGGCATTATGACTACGGGAGCCGTCTCGATCAGGAAGCGTGCCGTCGGGGCATCAGGAGTCGCAGAAGCACATCCGTTGAAGCAGCTTGCGGAATCGATTATCCTCCAGGCTCTCGAGGACCTCTGGACCCCTGCGCGCAGCAGGGAGGGCTTCAGCTTCTTCAAGGGAGCAGGGTTCGAGCTCTGCGCGACCATGGCCGGGATGAGCGCGGCCCACAGGCTCACGCTGCTGGACATGGTGGCGAAGACCGCAGCGGGACCGCGTGCGCCGCGTGCAATGGATGCAGCCGTTTCGCTCCGGTAACAGGGTGACCGCTGTTCCAAAACATGCTACCATGAGAGTATGCATGACTGGAACGTGGTCGTCAGCGTCAACGAGCACGGGTTCAAGCAGGCCTTCCGGGTGCTCGGCCCTCTCGGACGGCTGAGCAAGACCGCCTTCTATAACATACTCGTCATGCAGGTGGACGATACGCGCCGCCTGCTCGACGGGCTCCGCAGGGTGCACGAGGAGGACCCGCCGTCACTCTCCTTCCTCTCCCGGATCGTACCGGTCAGCCGTACCTTCATGTTCCAATCCCCGGAAGAGTTCGAACGCTCTGCGCAGGAGGCCGTCCTTTCCTGGGCGCCGGCCATTGCGGGAAAGAGCTTCCATGTGAGGATGCACCGCCGCGGCTTCAAAGGCAGGCTCTCGAGCCTCGATGAAGAGCATCTCCTCGACGCGGCGCTCCTCGCCGCAGCCGAGCGGCTCGGGGCTCCTAGCCGGATCACCTTCGATGACCCCGACCTCATCATTGCCGTCGAGACCGTCGACCAGCGCGCCGGCCTCTCGCTCTGGACCCGGGATGAGCTGCGGCAGTATCCCTTCGTCAGGCTCGACTGACGGGGGGCCCGCCTGCCTTTTCGAGCGGCGCTGACCGGCATTGTCCCTGCCGTATATCCATGATAGACTCTAGGTAAGTTGTCGTGCCGCTGCAGTATCGTCATTCCGCACAGCCGACTATTATTAACTCTTGCCTGAAAACCATGAGGAGGAGCTGATGGGCACTCAACGCCGTAAGCGCAGGGGAGAAGAAGCTCTCCCATTTCCCGTACCGGTCACCAGCGTGCTCGAGACCGACCCCGCTCGGCCGCTCCAGTCGGCGGAGCAGCGAAGGGTCGAGGCGATTACCCGGGAGCTGGCCGGGACCTGCGGGGAGCGACTGGGCATGACCAGGCGGGAGTTCCTCAAAACGAGCTGCGGCATGGCGGCAGCATTCATGGCGCTGAACTCGGTATTCGGCGACTTCTTTGCCGTTCATCCCGCAGAGGCCGCTGACCCCGCATTCGCCCAGGCGAGAAGGGACGCCCTTTCCGGCCAGTTCATCTTCGATGTCCAGACCCACTTTGTCAGCCCGCGGTACGGTTCCGAAGCTATCCTGAAGCTCAGGGAGATGGCGAAAAAATGGAATCCTCAGCTCAAGGGCGAACAGGAGAGCCTCGAGAAGATCCGTTTCGATAATTATTACCGGGAGATCTACGAGCTCAGCGACACGAAGATAGCGCTCCTCACGAGCGCTCCCAACGACGACCCGAAGAAGTGGTTCATCCATAACGACGAGATAGCGAAGACGCGCGAGGCGGTGAACAGGAAAGCGGGAAGGAAGATCATGTACAGCCATGCCGTGTTCACGCCGGGGCATCCGGAGTGGAGGGAGGCCCTGGACCGGGCTATTGTCGAGTACCAGCCTGACGCCTGGAAGGGCTACACCACCGGCGCGCCCTTCGACAGCTCCCGGTATCCCTGGAGGATGGATGACGAGAAGCTCGTCTACCCCGCTTATGAGAGGATGGCGAAGGCGGGCATCACCAACGTCTGTATCCATAAGGGGCTGCTGCCCCCGGGGTACAAGAAGACGATGGGGAAGACCTGGCGGTACGGCTCGGTCGCCGATGTGGGGAAGGCGGCGAAGGACTGGCCGCAGCTGAACTTCATCATCTATCACGCGGGCATCATGAAAGGAGAGCCGCCGTCCAGGGATGACGTAAAGAATTTCGAGAGGACGGGGCATATCCCGTGGGTGAGCGAGCTGGCGGCCATACCCCAGCAGTACGGGGTGAAGAACGTCTACGGCGAGATAGGCAACACCTTTGCGCTTACCGCGGTCAGCAGCCCCCGCTATTGTGCGGGAATACTGGGCACCCTGATCAAAGGGCTCGGCGCGGACCATGTGCTCTGGGGCACGGACTCGGTGTTCTACGGCTCGCCCCAGTGGCAGATCGAGGCCTTCCGCCGCATCGAGATCCCTGCCGACCTGCAGAAAAAGTTCGGTTATACGCCGCTCGGTCCTGCCGACGGCGAAGTGAAGCAGCTGATCTTCGCCGGCAACGGGGCGCGGCTCTACAAGGTGAAGACCGAGGCAGGGCCCGACCTGGTGAAGGCGCAGCGATAAAAAACTTACCGCGTTATTCGCTCACGGTTCCGCGGCAGAGGCGACTCTGCCGCGGAACTTCTTCGAGCCCGATACGATCTTCATCGAGCACGCGGGGAGCTCCCTGCCGTTTGCCATCCTTGCGTATTTCCCTGCCAAAGTATATACTCGTAATATATATTATGGAGGTGGGGTAATGAAGACGGCAAAAATATTCCGCAACGGCCAGAGTCAGGCGGTGCGGCTGCCCAAAGAATTCAGGTTCAAGGACGACCAGGTATTCATCAAGAAAATAGGAGGCGCGGTCGTGCTTATCCCCAAGAGCAGCTCCTGGGATCCTCTCGTAGAGAGCCTGAGAAAATTCTCGGATGATTTCATGTCCGAGAGGGTGCAGCCAAAGACAGAGACGCGGGAGAGCTTTTCGTGAAGTTCATGCTGGATACCAATACCTGTATTTACCTTATCAAACAAAAGCCGGAAAAAGTGCTGCATCGCTTCAAAGCGTACACCGTGGGCGATATCGGCATCTCCTCCATCGTTCTTGCCGAGCTCGAGTACGGTGTTGCAAAGAGCCGGCATGTCCAGAGAAACCGGCTTGCGCTGCATGAATTCATCCTGCCCCTCGAGATCGCCGCGTTCGACGAGCGTGCTGCGGAAGCGTATGGCACGGTCCGATCGATGCTCGAGAAAAACGGTATGCCTGCCGGCTCAATGGATATGCTCATAGGAGCGCATGCCCTCAGCCTCGGCGTGACGCTCATTACGAACAATATGAGAGAATTCGGCCGAATAGAGGGATTGAAAGTTACCGACTGGACCGCCTAACGGCAGGAGATCAGAACGCCTCTTCCTCTTCCCGAGCCGTCAGCTCGTCCCGTATCTCGTCGATATAGCGCGACTCGAGCGAGAACATCACGTCGCCGAAGCGCATCCTGCGCGACGCTGAGGAGAGATAGAGCCGCTCCTTCGCCCTGGTGACCGCGACATAGAAGAGCCGCCGCTCCTCTTCCATCTGGGAGAGGCTCTCGAGCGCCCTCGCCGAGGGGAATATCTCCTCTTCCAGCGCCATGACGAAGACGGCCGGGAACTCGAGGCCCTTGGCAGCATGGATGGTCATCACCTTCACCGTATCGCCGCCGCCGATCCGGTCCTGGTCCTGGGAGAGGAGGTTCTCTTCGAGGAACTCGGAAAACGGCGTTCCCTCGCTCTCCACCGTCTTCAGAACATTGGCCAGTTCCGAGATATTGCCCCTCCGGTCCTCGTAGTCGTCCTTGTAATGGTCGACGAGGTAATCGTCGTAGTGCAGGTCGCGCAGGAGCTCCATCATGACCGTGTAGGGCTTCTCCTCGACGCTGTCCCCGTACGATTCGATGATATCGGCGAGCCGGTCGGCATGGGCCCGCTGGCGCGCTCCGAGCTTCGTATCCCGCAGCGCCTGCACCCAGTCCGTGACGAACCGTTCCTTTATCTTCGCCAGCGTCTGCGCGCCAATCGAGCGGGGCGGGACATTCACGATCCGGTCGAACCCCGCCTTGTCTCTCCGGTTCGCGATAACGCGGAGGTAGGAGAGGATATCCTTTATCTCCGCCCGGTCGTAGAACGCCGGGCCGCCGATGATCTCGTAGGGTATGCCGTAGCGGACGAAGGTATGCTCGATCCCCCGCGACACGAAGGACATGCGCATCAGGACCGCCATGTCCGCGTAGCGGCAGCCCTGGTCCGCGAGGTCGCCGATCTTCTCGGCAATAAAGGAGCACTCGGCCTCGTCATCGTAGCCGCGGGTATACCGCACCTCGCCCCCGTCCTCCCTGACCGTCGAGAGCTCGAGGATCTTGCCCTCCCACACCCGGTCCGCCCGGGCGATGATCTTGTTGGCGATGTCGAGGATCTTCCTGGTCGAGCGGTAGTTGACCTCGAGCTTCGTCTCGCGCGCCGCGTGGTCCTCGGCGAAATTGAGGATGTTCAGCGGATGGGCGCCGCGCCAGGTATAGATGCACTGCTGGGGATCGCCGACCACGCAGATATTCCCCCGGTCGCCGACGAGGAGATTGACCAGCATATACTGGATCTTGTTGGTGTCCTGGTACTCATCCACGAGGATATAATCGAAGCGCTCCTGCCAGAGCTTCCGGAGCCCGGGTTTCTTTACGAAGAGGTCTACCACATAATAAATGAGGTCGTCGTAGTCCATGGCATTGCTCCGTTCGAGCTCGGCCTGGTACTGCCCGGCGACGGCCGCATAGGTCGAAGCGGGGAAGGCCAGCCGGGAAACGTAGTCGACGATACTCTCCCGGTATTCCTGCTTCGCCTTCGAGATGACCGCCTTCGCCTTGTCGGCCTCCCGGATATCCCTGTTGAGACCGCGCAGGATATCCTTCAGGACCTTGATACTGTCGTCTTCGTCGTAGATGAGGAACTTCCGGTCGAAGCCCCGGTCGAGGGCTTCGACGCTCTCGCGGAGCACCCGCACGCAGAAGGCATGAAAGGTGGATATCCATTTCGGCCGGATGGCGAGCAGCTGCTCCACGCGCTCCTGCATCTCCCGGGCAGCCTTTTTGGTAAAGGTGATGGCGAGGATACGGTTCGGCCTGATCCCCTTCTCCTGAATGAGCCAGGCGATCTTGTGGGTAATGACCTTTGTCTTGCCCGAGCCGGCGCCGGCGAGCACGAGCAGGGGGGCGCCGAAGTGTTCGACCGCTTCGCGCTGCTGTGGATTCAGATCGTCGAGTATCAAAATAAACGCCTCTCCGCTATTATAACAGCTGGGGGCGCCGGCGGGCACGATGCCGTTGCCCCGGGCCTCCCCCGAGCCTTTATTGCCCCCTTTCATTGACCATGGAGCAGCTTAGTGGTACCCTTTAAGTAAGAACGTCTGTTTTTATTCCTGTCAGGGAGGTGCTCTATGTTTTTCAGCGGAAGAGACAACGGGCGGAGCGGCATCATCTACTCGGCTTTGATAGGAGGCTTTGTCGGAGCGGGGCTGGCGATGCTCCTTACCCCGCATTCGGGCAAGAAGATGCGTCGGCGCATCACCGACATGGCCGAGGATGCGCGGGACTACGCGAACCGCATGGCCGACGATGCGAAAGAATACGCAGTGCGCGTGCAGAAAAGCATGGGCAAGATGTCAAAATAATAATTGTTTGAGAGAGGGGGCGGGGCATACCATTCCCCGCCCCCTCTCCCCCTATCGAGATTTTCTTCTATAGTACGAGATCAGGGCGATAGCGCCCAATGCGCAGAGGGCGAAGGTGCCCGGCTCGGGCGCTGCAACGACGCCGTCGACCCAGGAGGCGTATGGGGCGACGCGCGTGCCGCCGCCGAGCTCTCCGAAGGTGTCGTTCAGCTCATTGTCGATGTCAAAGGGAACGCCGAACGTAGCGCCGAAGGAGTGGACGCCCGCGATCTTGAAGTCGATGAAGGCAGGCGCGCCCGAGTCTCCCGGCGCGGTCATCACCTCGCTCGCACCGGTCCCCCGGTCGGGGACGCCGAAGAGATTGCCGATGGTGTCCCGTTCCGCTGACCCGTCGTCGAAGTCGTAGGCAAAGGGGAGGCCCGGGATGTCCCAGAAGGTGTCGAGCCGGTTCGTCCCTGCGCGCAGGGCGCCGAAGGAGCCCTCTACCGATCCCGTCGTGCCGGTCCCTGTATCGCCGTAGCCCGCCAGGTCGGCGACGCCGCCGATGAACTCCTCGTCCCTGAAGAGCTCGTAGCCGCGCGTCCCGGCCCTTCCGGAGAGCCGTATGAGCGCGATGTCGCTGCCGTGGCCGATATCGCCGTTCCATCCGGGATGCAGTGCATACGACGCACCTTGAACGTCCTGTCTTCCGCCCGAAAAGAAGAAGCTCGCTGTCGCCGACTGCGCGGCAAGCCTGCCCGTATCGTCGGTGAGGCAATGCGCTGCGGTGAGCACATGGAGGCCGCTGTTGAGGAGGGCGCCGGTGCATCCGACCGTTCCGGCCGGGGTGGTGATGAGCACCCGGGCAACGCCGTCGTAGAAGCTCGTCGGGGTCACCGCACGGTCTGCGGGAGCGCCTGCCGTGGTGAGCGCCGGGCGCGAGGAGGGGGGAAGGGAGAGAAAGCCCCCTCCGGGGTCGTCCGCCGCTTGTACCGGGATGCAGGGGATCACCGTGAGCAGGAAAAGAAAGAGGGCGGTTGCGCGCGCGGCCGATACTGTTCTGTCGGTTCGGTCTGGGATGCAAGCTGTACGTATCATGCCTCTGCTCCTTTCATTGCGCCGCAGCGGGAGCGGGTGCCGCTGCCCCGGCGGCAGCATTGAGGGTGGCGTGTTACGAGCGAGCAGGGGTGCTGAGAGACGAGCGGTTCGGAATGCTGAACGAGTGATGAGAGAGAGTACTGGTGACCGGCGGTGCAGCGGGCGTCCTCATCTCGAGGGGAGGGGACGCCTCTGCCGGAACCGGGAGCGTGTCTAGGTGAGCAGCGTCGCTTTGAGCGTAATCTCTGTTCCTGCCAGCGCCTTGGATACGGGGCAGCCCTTCTTGGCCGCCTCGGCCTTTTCCATGAAGGTCTTCTCATCGATGCCGGGCACCCGGGCTTCGGTCTCGAGCGCGCTCGAGGTGATGCCGAACCCGTCGCCGACCTTCTCGATCTTTACCTTTGCGATCGTATGGACGCGTTCTGCCGTATACCCGGCCTGTTCGAGGATGAACGACAGCGCCATCGAGAAGCAGCCGGCATGGGCCGCAGCGATCAGCTCCTCGGGATTGGTGCCGGTCCCCTCCTCGAAACGGGAAGCGAAGGAATAAGCGCCTTCGAAGGCGCCGCTGCCGAGCTTCATGCTGCCCTTCCCGTTCTTCAGCGCCCCTTCCCACACTGCTTCAGCCCTGCGTACCGGCATATCCTACCTCCACAGCGGTATAACGGCCTGTCGATCACGGCCGTTGTGAGGAAGGGGCGTTCATCTCCCGCTTCCTCCTAAAGTCTACAACACCACGAAGAAAAGTCAATTACGCGGGCTTACGTTACCCCGCCCTCTCCCCGCAGGTCGGCGATGACATGCTCGTCGGGCTTCGGGAGCCCCGCGATCTTCCACGCCTTGAGCGGGTCGATGAAGTGCTCGCTGAAGCACTCCTTCGGCTGCTGCACGTTCCTGCAGACGGCCCGCAGGATGGGGAAGGCGTTGTACTGCCGGTAGTACTGCCGCATGAACGTTATGATCGCCATCCGCTCCGGCGTCAGCTCATCGATCCCCTCCCGCTCCGCAAGCGCGCAGGCTACCTTTTCGTCCCACGCGTCAGTGTTGACGAGGTAGCCCTCGTCATCGACCGCGACCGCCATGCTCCCGTACTCGATCACCGGCATGATGCACCTCCTGCAAAGGCATGTTCTCTTTCCATTCTACGGCATCGCCGCGTGGTCGTCAACGCAGCAACGGCAGCTCTCAGCTCTCAGCTATCAGCTATCAGCCGTCAGCTGTCGTGCTGAAGGGGGCAATTCTATGAGGGATTCACGGTATGATTCAAGGTATAATTTATTAGGACCGGGCAGGTATAATACGGTTTGCCGTATTTCGGTCCATTCGTCGTCTGTTTTTCCGGTAAGCTTCTTTAGTCGCAGTGCAGTCGTCATCCCCGGCAGTCAGGAGGAGAGCGCGTCAGTGGCAAGGAAGGAGAGCAAGCCCGCGGCTTCGAAGAGCGGAAAGAAAACGGTCAAAAAACCGGCCGCACCCGAGCGTCCTAGCCGCGCTGTCGCACCCCCTGCCGCACGGCCCGCGCCGAAGGCCGCCCCCCAGGAGAGCGGAGACCAGCTTCTGAAAGACCGGGACGGCAGCTTCTTCGTCGTCGGCATCGGGGCCTCTGCCGGCGGGCTCGAGGCTTTCGAGCAGTTCTTCACCGCCATGCCCGCGGACAGCGGCATGGGCTTCGTCCTCATCCCCCATCTGTCGCCGGAGCACAAGAGCATCATGAGCGACCTGCTCGGGCGCTACACGAAGATGGAAATATTCGAGGCCCGGGACGGCGTGCAGGTGAGGCCCGACCGTGTCTATATCATTCCGCCCGACAAGGACATGTCCATATTCCACGGCCGGCTCCAGCTCATCAAGCCGGTCGAGCGGCGGGGCCTCCGCCACCCCATCGACTTCTTCTTCCGCTCCCTCGCCGCAGACCAGGGAGAGCGCGCCATCGCCATTATCCTTTCGGGCACCGGCACCGAGGGGACGCTGGGGCTTAAAGAGGTCAAAGGCGTCGGCGGCCTGGTGATCGCCCAGGACCCCAAGACCGCCCGCTACGACGGCATGCCCCGGAGCGCCACCGCCACGGGCCTCGTCGACTACGTGCTGCCTCCCGACAAGATGCCCGAGCAGCTCCTCCGGTATGCGCGGAGCGCCACCGGCAGGGTCTCACTGCCGCCGCGGGAGGCCGAGAGGGCCAAGCCCGCCGACGCGCTCCAGAAGATATTCGTGCTCATCCGCTCCCAGACCGGCCACGACTTTTCGCTCTACAAGCACAACACCGTCATGCGCCGCATCGAGCGCCGCATGGCCGTGGTCCAGGCCGGCGTCCTCGCCGAATACTACGAGTACCTCCGCAACCATACCGCCGAGGTCGAGACGCTCTTCCGCGAGCTGCTCATCCGGGTCACCAACTTCTTCCGCGACCCCGAGGCCTTCGAGGCGCTCAAGAGCAAGGCGCTCCCGCTCCTCTTCGAGAACAAACCCCACGGCCACCAGGTCCGCATCTGGGCGCCGGCCTGCTCCACCGGCGAAGAGGCGTATTCCCTCGCCATCGTCTTCAGCGAATATATGCGGACCCTCAAGGGCAGCTACAAGCTCCAGATATTCGCTACGGACATCGACGCCGGCGCGATCGAGATCGCCCGCGCCGGCCTCTACTCGTCGAATATCTCGGTCGATGTCTCGCCCGAGCGGCTGGCGAACTTCTTTGTCAGGAAGGACAACATGTACCGGGTGAAAGAGGAGATCAGGGAGCTGCTCGTCTTCGCCACCCAGAACATCATCAAGGACCCGCCCTTCTCGAAGCTCGACATGATAAGCTGCCGCAACCTCCTCATCTACCTGAGCGCCGACCTCCAGAAAAAGGTGCTGCCCATCCTCCGCTACTCGCTGAACCCCGGCGGCATCCTCTTCCTCGGCTCCTCGGAGAGCGTGGGGGACAACAGCGACCTCTTCACCGTCATCGACAAGAAGTGGAAGCTCTACCGGGCCCGCAGGATCGAGACGCCCGCGCTCATCCCGCTGGAGCTGCAGCGCGTCCCTCTCCCCGAAGGCGGAAAGCGGGTGCGGGCGGCCGCGCCGAAGGCGGCCGGCGAGCCGGATATCGGCGAGCTGACCGCGGACCTCCTGCTCACCCACTATTCGCCGCCCTGCGTCGTCGTCGACAGGAACGGCGACATTGTTCATGTCCACGGCAAGACCGGCAAGTACCTCGAGCCCGCTGCCGGCAAGGCCTCCCTCAATGTCGTCGAGATGGCGCGGGAAGGCCTCCGCATGGAGCTCCGGACCGCCCTCCGCCAGGTCTCCAAACAGATGAAGGATAGTACCGTCGAGGGGATCGGCGTCAGGACGAACGGCAGCATCCAGATGATCACCCTCGAAGTGCGCTACCTCAAGGAGCCCGAGAACCTGCGGGGGCTCATGATGGTCGTCTTCAGGGACATGCCGACGCTTTCTATAGAGAAGGCGGCCGAGGGCCGCCCCCTTTCCCGTGAGAAGATGGACAGGCGCGTCGCCGACCTCGAGTTCGAGCTGAAATCGACCAGGGAGCATCTCCAGACCACGATCGAAGAGCTCGAGACCTCGAACGAGGAGCTCCAGGCGACCAACGAGGAGCTGCAGTCGTCGAACGAAGAGCTGCAGAGCACCAACGAGGAACTCGAGACCTCCAAGGAGGAGCTGCAGTCCACCAACGAGGAGCTGATGACGGTCAACTCCGAGCTGCAGCACAAGATGGAGGAGCTGTCGCAGGTGAACAACGACATGAACAACCTGCTCGCCAGCACCCAGATCGCCACCATCTTCCTCGACGAGGAGCTGAAGGTCAAGCGTTTTACCCCTTCGGCAACGGACGTAATCAACCTCATCCAGGGCGACATCGGCCGCCCCGTGACCGACATCGTCTCGAAGCTCGACTATCCCGAGCTGGCGCGGGACGCGGCCCAGGTGCTCCAGTCCCTCACCTCCAGGGAGCGGCTCGTCAAGCACCGTAACGGCCTCCAATACCTGACGAGGATCATCCCCTACCGCACCGTCGGCAATGTCATCGAAGGCGTCGTGATCACCTTCATCGAGGTGCAGCGCAAGATGCAGGAGCTGGGCGACCTCCTCGAATTCTCGCGGGGCATCGTCGAGACCGTACGCGAGCCCCTGCTGGTGCTGGACCAGAGCTTGAAGGTGCTGGCGGCGAACAGGGCCTTTTACGAGACCTTCAAGGTACTGGAGAAGGATACGGAAGGAAAGCTCGTCTACGAGCTCGGCGGCCGGCAGTGGGACATCCCGGCCCTCAAGAAGCTCCTGGAGGAGATACTCCCCGAGAGCTCACAGTTCGTCGACTTCAGCGTGGAGCACGACTTCCCCCGCATCGGCAGGCGGAAGATGCTCCTGAACGCGCGGCGGATAGAGAGGACGAATACCATCCTCCTGGCGATAGAGGACGTGACGGGGAAAAAGTAAGGGTATCCACCGATGAAAAAGCGCACTAAAAAGTCAGGTGGCCCCGCCGGCACCCCGGGTCTGCGGCAGCGGGCCGAAGAGCGGCTCAGGCAGCAGACGGCCCTGCTGCGCGAGCTGTCGAAGCAGGATATCGAGCGGCTCGTCCACGAGCTCGGCACGCACCAGATCGAGCTCGAGATGCAGAACGAGGAGCTGCGCGCGGCCCAGGAAGAGATCGAGGAGTCGCGCCGCAAATACGCCGACCTCTACGATTTCGCGCCCGTGGGCTATCTCACCCTGGACCGCGACGGCATGATACTCGAGGCCAACCACACCGCCGGAATCCTGCTCGAGAAACCGAAGCGCACCCTGCGCGGCCGCCGTCTCTCGATGAACATCGTCGCACAGGACCATGCGCGCTTCAGGAGCCATATCGACGCTGTCTTCACGCAGCTCACCCGCCAGGCCTGCGAGCTGAGGCTCAGGAGCACGGAGCAGGGCGAGTTCCCTGTCCGCCTCGAAAGCATCGCCGCCCTCGACCTCGGCGACCACCCGGTTCATATGCGCACCGCCCTCATCGATATCACCGAGCGGGTCCGAGCCGAGCAGTCGCTGAAAGAGAGCGAGGAACGATTCCGCATCCTGGCTGACAGCGCGCCGGTGCTCATCTGGGTGAACGGGCTCGAAGGCGCCGAATTCGTCAACCGCGCTTATATCGAGTTCGTCGGCGTTTCCCGGGAAGTGGAGGTCCGGCGCTACGACTGGGCGAAGTTCGTCCATCCCGAGGACCGCGAGCGCTACGTCGCCGCCTATCTCGACTGCTTTGCACGGAGAGCGCCGTTCGAAGCGCAGTTCCGGTTCCGCCGCGCCGACGGCGTCTACCGCTGGATGAAATCGACGGGCCGGCCCCGCTTCACGCCGGAGGGCCGTTTTCTGGGCTATGTCGGCAGCACGGTCGATATCACCGATATCAAGGAAGCCGAAGCAGAGCGCGAAGAGGTGCTGCGCCGGGAGCGGGCCGCCCGGCAGGAGGCGGAGGAGGGCAGGCGGATACTCGACGCGCTCCTGGAGTTCATCCCCGAGGGCATTGCCATCGCCGACGCGCCCCATGTAACGCTCCGCATGATAAGCCGCTACGGCCAGGAGATCATCGGCCCGATTGCAGGGGCCAGGCCCGAGGAGTGGCGGGTCATGAGGCCCGACGGCGCCGCGCCCGCTTCACCCGAAGAGCTTCCGCTCTTCAGGGCCATACGGCGGGGCGCGGTGATTATCAACGAGGAGTGGACCGTACGGAAGCCGGACGGCTCGACGCTCATGCTCCTCTGCAACGCCGGCCCCATCAGGGACGGGCAGGGCAGGATCGTGAAAGGCGTCATCGCCTGGCGGGAGATCACCGAGCGCAAGCAGATGGAAGACGCCATACGCTACCAGGCGTCCCACGACCTCCTCACCGGCCTGCCGAACCGGACGCTCTTCATGGACCGCCTGAACCATGAAATAGCCCAGGCGCGGCGGCATCACACCCTGCTCGCCGTCATGTTCCTCGACATCGACCGTTTCAAGACGATCAACGACTCCCTCGGCCACGGGGTGGGCGACGAGCTGCTCAAGCAGGTCGCCGAACGGCTCCGTTCGGCGGTCCGCGAGTCCGATACGGTCTCCCGCATAGGCGGCGACGAGTTCACTATCCTGCTCACCGACATCGTGTATTCCGACGACGCCGCGGCGATCGCAAAAAAGGTGATGGCCTCTTTCCGGAAGCCCTTCTCGTTCGGCAGCCACGACTTCAGCGTCAGCGCCAGCGTCGGCATCGGCGTCTTTCCGCAGGACGGCGAGTATGCCGACGAGCTGCTCAAGAACGCGGACATCGCGATGTACCACGCCAAGGAGCAGGGCAGGAACAACTACCAGTTCTACAGCCCCGCCCTCAACATCAGGACCATCGAGCGGATGATCCTCGAAAACGGCCTCCGCCGCACCCTGGAACGGGGCGAGCTGACGGTCTATTACCAGCCCCAGATGCATATCGCGACCTGCCAGGTCGGCTGCGCCGAGGCGCTCGTGCGCTGGAAGCACCCCGAACTGGGGCTCCTGGGCCCCGAGCAGTTCATCCCTCTTGCCGAAGAGATCGGGTTCATCGTTCCTATCGACGAGTGGGTGCTCTACACGGTCTGCAGGCAGAACAGGCAGTGGCAGGACGAGGGGGCGCCGCCGCTCTGCGTTACCGTCAACCTCTCGGCCCGCCAGTTCCAGCATCCGGGGCTCGTCGACCTGGTCAGCCGCATCCTCAGGGAGACCTCCCTCGGCGCGCAGTACCTGGGGATCGAGATCACCGAGACCATCGCCATGCAGGAAACGGCCATTACGATGGACAACCTCAAGGGACTGAGCAGCCTGGGCGTGAAGTGCTCGATCGACGACTTCGGCACCGGCTATTCATCCCTGAGCTACCTGAAGCGGCTGCCCATCGCGAAGCTCAAGATCGACAAGTCCTTCATCAAGGGCCTGACCGGGGACCCCGACGACCAGGCGATCGTGAACGCGGTCATCGGCATGTCCCACAGCATGCATATCGCCGTCGTCGCCGAGGGCGTCGAGACCGAAGCGCAGGTGGCGTACCTGCGCTCCGCCGGCTGCGACGAGCTGCAGGGCTTTGTCGTGAGCGAAGCCCTCCCCGCCGAAGAGTTCATGAAAGTGGCCGCGCTGTACAGATAACCGCACCTATCCTTTTGCCCTCTTTTCGGCTACACTTTTAGTAAACCCTCCCCTCCCGAGGTGACGGCCATGCCTGGACGATCCGGAAACAGAGTCATCGCCCTCGGCGCTTCCGCCGGCGGCATCGGGGCGCTTTCGAAGGTTATCGCAGCCCTGCCCGAAGACATACCCGCGCCCCTCTTCATCGTGCAGCATGTCTCTCCCGAATCTCCCGGCGTCCTCGACCAGATCCTGGGCCGCGCGGGACGCCTCCCGGTAAAATACGCCGAGCACGGCGAGCACTTCCACACGGGCGCCGTCTACATTGCGCCTCCCGACCGCCACCTCATCGTCAAGAAAGATCATCTCGTGCTCTCTCGCGGGCCGCGGGAGAACCGCACCCGTCCCGCCGTAGACCCCCTTTTCCGCTCGGCTGCCGCGGCGTACGGCGCGCATGTGGTAGGTGTCGTTCTCACCGGGCTGCTCGACGACGGCACCGCAGGGCTCGCGACCGTAAAGCGGTGCGGCGGCATAAGCTGCATACAGGACCCTCGCGACGCCGAATTCCCCGGCATGCCACGGAGCGCCCTCGAGTCGGTCGATATCGACGTCTGCCTGCCCTTGGGCGAACTGCCCTCCGCCCTCGACCGCCTCGCCCGGCAGCCTGTGGCTAAGGAAGTCCCCATACCCGAAGACGTGATCCTGGAGTCTCAGATTGCCGAACGCGCGATGAGCGACATCGGCGTTATCGACACGATGGCCGAGAAAGCGCCCTTCGTCTGCCCCGAGTGCGGCGGCGGCCTCTGGGAGATGAAGAACGACACCGTGCTCCGCTACCGCTGCAACACCGGCCACGCCTACAGCAAAAACACGCTGCTGTCGAGCCAGAACAATGTTGTCGAGTCGGCCCTCTGGGCGGCGGTACGCTCCCTGGAAGAGCGGGCGGGCATCCTCTCGCGGATGGCCCGGAACAGCAGGGAGCGGGGCGGCAGGAGCAGCAGCGCCCGCGAGTGGGAGAAAGAGGCCGGGGAGTCGAAGGCGCACGCCCGGCAGATCAGGGACCTGATCATGAAGGGCTACGCCCCGCAAGAGGCCGTAACGGACAGAAGCTCTTAGCTCATGGCCGATGGCCCATAGCGTATCGTCTTTGGTCTATAGTCTGTGGCTGATGACTGATCGCTGAGAGCTGACGGCTGAGAGCTATGCCCTTTTGAAGTGATCCCCGAACGAGACGATGGCAGTGAGCACGACGAGGCAGCCGTTGAAGAGGTCGTCGATGGTGATGAACTCCTCGGTCGAGTGGACGTTCTGCATGCCGTTGGAGATGTTGAGGGCGGTGATGCCGTGGCGGTTGAATACGTTCGCATCCGAGCCGCCGCCGGTGCGCGCGGCGACCGGCGTGATGCCGCACGAGGCGAGCACACCGTGCATGAAGGAGAAGAACGCGTCCCGCTCGTCTATCCTGAACGCCCGGTACTCCTCCTGTTCCGTGATCGCGACGAGCGCGCCGCGCTGCGCAGCGATGCGGCGGGCGGTATCGAATATATCCCGCCTGATCGTCTCGATCCTCGCGTCGCTGTGGCTCCTGAACTCGCCCTTGATCACCGCCTCGTGCGGCACCACGTTCGTCGCCGTCCCTCCCCGGACAACGCCGATATTGGCGGTCGTCCCGGCATCGATCCTGCCGTCGGGCACTGCTGCGATGATCTCGGCCGCAACCCTGAGGGCATTGAGGCCGCGCTCGGGCTCGATGCCCGCGTGCGCCGCCCTCCCGGTAACCCGCATCTCGTAGGTATATTGGGTGGGAGCTGCAGTGATGAGCTTCCCTATGCCGCCGCTCGAGTCGAGCACCAGGGCGTGCCGGCTCGCGAGCCTGCCGAAGTCGAGCCGCTTCGCTCCCACGAGCCCCCGCTCCTCGGCAGAGGTGAAGACGATCTCGATATCGCCGTGCGGGATCGCGCGCTCGTCGAGCGCCGTCACCGCCTCGACGATCTGGGCGAGGGCGCTCTTGTCGTCCGCGCCGAGCACGGTGGGACCGGTGGTCCGCACTGCATCGCTGTCCACGGTGAAGCTGATCCCTGCCGTAGGCTCTATGGTGTCCATATGGGCGCTGAGGAGGAGCGGCGGGGTATTCGGTCTCTCTCCTTTTTTCAGGGCGATGAGGTTGAACGACTGCCCGTATTCCTGGAAGCGTACGCTGCATCCCGCCCCTTCGAGCATCCGGGCGAGGGCAGCGCCGATCTCCCGCTCCCCGAAGGAGGGCGCGTTGATGCGGACGAGCTCCGTAAAGGTCTCGACCAGCCGGCTGCGGTTGATATGAGGGGCGAACATGGGTGCTCCTTTCACTGCGGAGTGTTCCCTCTATTATATAATTTTTGCTGAAAGGAGTGGCCCTACGCGCCGCGGCGCATCAGCTCTCCGAATTCCCCGGCAGGCAGCGGGGCGCTGAAGAGGTGTCCCTGCATCTCGTCGCACCGGCTCGCCCTGAGGAACGAGAGCTGCTCCTCGGTCTCGACCCCTTCGGCCACGACCCTCATCTGCATGCTGTGCGCCAGGGAGGTTACGGCGGTGATGATCGCCCGGTCGTCGGGATCGGTGGCGATGTCGTGGATAAAGGAGCGGTCGATCTTGAGCCGCTGGACAGGGAGGCGCTTCAGGTGGATCACCGACGAGCAGCCGGTGCCGAAGTCGTCGATCGAGATGCGCAGCCCCTTCCGGGCCAGCTCGTTCAGGCGGGTGCTCGCTCTCTCGATGTTGCTCATGACGACACGCTCGGCGACCTCGATATCGAGGCACTCCGGGGTGAGCCCCGTCTCTTCCAATATGCCCGTTATGAGGGTGCCCAGTTCCGGGTGGTGGAGCTGACGCCCCGAGAGGTTCACGGTGATAAAGAGGCCGGACCATCCCTCCTCCTGCCATCCGCGCACCTGGGCGCATGCGGTCCTCAGCACCCACTCGTCGATGGCCGAGACGAGCCCGGTCTCCTCGGCGACCGGCAGGAAGCGCACGGGACCGAGGAGCCCCTCCTCGGGATGCTGCCATCGCACCAGCGCTTCGGCGCAGACGACCGTGCGGGAGGCGATATCGATCTGGGGCTGGTAATGCACGGTCAGTTCGCCCCGCTCGAGGGTCCGGCGCAGGTCGCTCTCTATCCGCACCCTCTCGACAGTCCGGCTGTTCAATTCGTCGCTGAAGAACTGGTAGGCGTTCCTGCCCCTCTCCTTGGCATGATACAGGGCGATATCCGCGTAGCGGAAGAGCGGCTCTATCTCTTCGGCATCGTCGGGATAGACGCTGATGCCGATGCTGGTGGTGATGGAGAGCTCGTGCCCGTTAACCGTATAGGGCTTCCGGAAAGCGTCCACGACCTTGCGGGCGATAAGGGCAATGTCCTCGGTATGGACGATATCGGCAAGGAGGATATTGAACTCGTCGCCGCCGATGCGCGCCACGGTGTCCGACTCCCTGACGCTCTCCCTGAGCCGTTCGGCGACCTCTTTGAGCAGTCTGTCGCCTGCCTCATGCCCCAGGGTGTCGTTGACCTCTTTGAAGCGGTCGAGGTCGAGGAAGAGGATCGCCAGCTTTTTAGCATGGCGGCGGGCCTGGGCTGTCTCGATGGTGACGATGTCGAGGAAGAGACGCCTGTTCGGCAGGCCGGTGAGCGCGTCGTGGTGCGCCATGTGCCTGATCTCCTCCTCCATAAGCATGCGGTCGGTGATATCGGTGTTCGTACCGAACCACCGCAGGATACGGTCCTGCTCGTCGCGGATCGGGATGGCCCGTGAGAGGAACCAGCGGTAGCGCCCGTCCTTCCCGCGGAGCGGAAAGGTGTCTTCCCACACCTCCCCGGTCCGGAAGCAGCGGCCGATCTTCTCGACGACGCGCTGCACGTGGTCGGGGTGATGCACCTTCCGCCAGCCCCATCCCTGCATCTCTTCGAGCGTGGTCCCCGTATAGTCGAACCAGCGTTTGTTATACCAGAAGATCCATCCCGATGCATCCGCCATCCAGGCGAGCTGGGCGATGTTGTCGGCCAGGGTCTGGAAGCGCTCCTTGCTCTCCCGGAGCGCCTCCTCGGCGCGCTTCCTTTCGGTGATATCGGTGGATACCCCTGCCATGCCGTAGATAGTCCCCGCTGCGTCGCGCAAAGGGAATTTCATGGAGATATAGGTGCGGCGCTCGCCTCCGGAGATGATGCTCTCCTCGTATTCGGCCGGCGCGCCCCGTTCGATCACCTCCCGGTCGTTGGCGCGGATCTCTTCCGCAATATCCCCGGGGAGAATGTCGTAATCGGTCTTGCCGATCATCCATTCCCTAGGGATGCCGAAGAGTCGGGCATATTCCTTGTTGATGAATATGAGGCGGCCTTCGAGGTCCTTCGAGTAGATGACCGCCGGGCTGTTGTCGGCGATCTCGGTGAGGAGGGCGCGGCTTTCCTCCAGCTCGCGCGTCCTCTCTTCGAATCGTTCTTCCAGCTCGGCATACGCCCTATCGATCGCTCCCTTCGCCCTTTCCTCCGTACGCCCCAAGCGGCAGATGAGCCGCCGCTTTCTCCTGCTGTCCGGAGCTCTCTCCGCCGCTTTCTTCCGATGGCCTGGCTTCTCTCCCTTGTCCATGAAATATTCCTTTCAAAGTGCGGGTATGTTGCGGCAGGTTGCCGAGGAGGGGCCGCAGCGCACGGGCACGCTCATCCGGCGTGCTGCACTGACAGGCATCGCGTCTACTTAAAGTGTAGCGTTTATCGAGCAGGAGTGCATGCCCCGATATGGCGGCGGGTGAGTGTGTGCGTGTTTTTTTTTTTTTTGGAACAACGCCTTACACGCGAAACGTATGGCGGGCTCCGCGGGATGCGCTGAGGGAAAGGGAACTGCTCGAACTTCCTATCGCTCGAAGTGATACAGGAGGTCGGCGCCGCCCAGCCGGCCTCTCTGCCTGCTTATGCCGCGTCTTTTTCCTGCGGTTTCACGCCGCCTCCGTGCGCCGCCTCTTTCTGTCCGAGGACGGGCTCTGCCGGACCGGGGATCGACAGGACGGGTATCTCTTCGCCCGTGTAGCGGGGCAGCGCCTCCTGATCTGCCTTGGCCCTGCATTCCCGTATGAGCCGGAGCATTTCCTTTACATAGCGCTGCTTGTTGAAGCGTTCGACTATCATTGCATATCCACTACGGGAAAGCCGCTCCCGCAGCTCCTTGTCGGAGAGGAGCGCCTCCATTTTCCGCCGGAGCTCGGCGGCGTCTCCCGGACGGTAGAGGAGCCCGCTCACGCCGTTCTCTATATAATCCCTGGCGCCGACCACATCGGCGACGATGACCGCTTTGCCGAACGCCATGGCTTCGAGAAACGAGGCCTGGCCCGTCGAGCGCTGCGTATCGTACAGGGGGATGACCACGAGCTCGGCTTTCTTCAGCAGCGCAATATACTGGTGATAAGGGATATCGCACAGCAGCTCGACCGATGAGGGCGGCCTTGCTGCGGCGACGTCCTGTCGTGATGCGATGACGATGATGCGCCTGCCCATGCCTTCTGCTGCGGAAAAGAGCGTGGGCCAGTCGCGCAGGCTCCGTCCGGCAGCTACGATCGATCCGTCGCTGTCCGGGATCATCTCGGGACGATCGATATTGGTGGGCCAGGGAATAAACCTGAGCCTGCTCTCGGGCAGCCCCAGGGCCCCGGCATACGCGCGCGCTTCGGCAGAGGCGTTCACCACCACGGCATCGACATCGCGGAGCGCGAAGCGCATGATCCCTGCCGAGATTTTTTTCAGGAGCGAGGGCCTCTCGCTCTTCTCGAAAAAGAACTCCTTGGCAAGGTGGACCCTTCCCCGCCTGCCCAGGAGGCGGCCGAGCAGGCCGTACACCATCGCCGCCCGGTGGCCGACGGTGACGATGATCTTGAACTCACGGGCAAAAAGATACAGGAGCAGGCCTGCTATGAAGCCGTTGCTGCGCAGCCGTTTGACGGCATCGGGATACCCCCTCTCGCTCAGCACGGCCAGGAGCGGCACTGCATGCGCCCTGTATTCCTCATTCCTGAAGCTGTCCTGGTTCTGTAGAATCCTGAAATCGCTCTTCGGCGCTGCCTGCTTTCTCTCTCTCATGGCCTGCTTGAAAGCAAGTGACGTGCCATGCGGCGCAGGGCGCTTTCCCTCGAAAGATCAACAAACGATAAGGCGCCGCGATCCCGTTCTGTAAGGAGCTCCGACGGGACGTGTAAAGCCCTCTTACACCCTTCAAGGGGCGAGGCGCTCCGTATGATCTCTCTCGCTCGAAGTGCCTACCGTTCGAACTGCCTATCGCTCGAATTGATACAGGAGGTCGGCGCCGCTCTCGACTCCTGACTCGACCCGCAGCTGGAGCCGCCTGCTGAGGTCGTAGCGGAGCAGGAGCCTGCCCGCCGGCTCGAAGAGGCCTATGCCGTAGCTCACGTAGAGCCGCGGAGAGAGATAGGTGCCGAGCACGAGTGCCGCCTCTTCTATCGTGGTGCCCTTCTCGATGCGGATATCCTGGATGCCGAAGGTTCTGCCGATGCGGCGCGCCAGGAACTCGCCGCCGCTGAGGGAGAGGGACGTGGCTGCCCGGTAGAGCAGCTGCCCCTCCTCGCTCGTCGCGCTCTGGAGGGGCTGGCCCAGGATGAGGTAGGAGAGTATCTGGGTCTGCTCCATGGTCGGCGTGGAAAACAGCGTAAGGCGCGGGTTCCTGAGATTTCCCTGGACCCTGACGCCGGCGGTTACGTCGCCGGCTTTCCGCACGGCGCTCATATCGAGCACGGGGTTCGTGACCGGTCCGCCGGCAAAGAGAAGACGCCCGCGGTCGATCTGGAGCGACCGGCCGTACGCCGTGTAGCGGCCGTTGACGATGGACAGCTCTCCCTGGGCGGTGGTGAGCTGCCCCGGCTCGTCCACGACGAGGACGCTCCCCCTGACGTTTCCGTTCAGCCCGAACCCGCTGAAGGAGACGCGGTCTCCGAGCACGATCCTGATACGGGCATAGATCTTCCACTCCTCTTCATCCCTCTTCTTTTTCCTCTCTTCCCTTTCGGAGACAATAACGACATCCTCCGAGACCGGCACCGCCGCAGCTCCGCTGCGCGGCGTTATCGACGCCTCGGGAATGAGCAGCTCGCCCGATGCCTCGACGCAGCGTCCTTTGATAGTCACCGCGATATCGGGCGAAGCGAGAATGCGCGCATCCGGTTTGCGATAGGCGAGGAACTCTCTCCCCGTAACCCGAAGAGAAAGGGACGGCGCCTGCCCGGGCCCCAGCGACGCGGTGCCGCTTACCGTTATGCTGCCGGGCCCCGAGAGAGCCCGCCCCTCGATCCTGAGCGGACCGCCACCGCTGCCCGAGGCGCTGAGCTGTATTCCCACGAGCCTGATGCCGAGGTCCGGCACGGTCGCCGCTCCTTGCTCCAGCGCGAGGCGTCCCGCAACCTGCGGCTCGGCCGCAGTGCCGGAAAAGGCGAGGTCGGCCTTCAGGAGGCCGCTCGTATTCTGAAGCGTGGGGACGAGAGCGGCGATGAGCCCGAGCTCTCTCAGCTCCGCGTTTATCGTCCCCTCTATCGCCTGGGTATTCCAGGAAAAAGTGAAATACAGGCAGAGCCGGGAAGAAGCATTCGCGAGACACCATTCTCCTGTCCTCACCGCACCGGTCGCCGTATTGACCGCCAGCGGTCCGGGAGAGGCGAGCGTCCAGGTGCCGTAGTCTTCGGTGATGAGGCGCGCCTGGGTCAGGCTGCCCTGCCAGACCTTGTCGCGGTATCCGCCTTCAGCCCGCAACGGGAGGGTGACCCGGCCGGTCCTGATCTCTGCGGAGAGCGTATGCGATGACAGCCTGCCGGTCCCCTTCAGCGCTGCTGCCCTGACCGTCTGTCCCGCGATACGCAGGCCGGCGGCGCTGAGATCGATACGCGACGGCCTGATATCCTGCATATCGAGTCCGACTTCTGCATCCAGGGCTTCCGCGCTATGGTTCCGGAAGGCGAGATTTCTGCCCGACAGGGCGGCTGCTATGAAGGGAGCGGCCCGCGGCCCGTTCACCGACCCGCTGCCCTTGAGCGATCCCCTGGCTGCAGGCAGGAGCGCATCCAGTTTGGGCGAGACGAGCTCCCACGAGAGATTCCAGGTATCGGCGACCGCTCCCGAAGCGGTGATCACGGTCCCTCCCGAGGAGAGCCGCGCCTTCTGCAGCCAGTAAGCGCTGCCGCTCATCGAGAGGCGCAGCGCTGCGGCGAGGGGATACCCGCGCACCTTCCCCCGCGCCTCCTGGAGATCGATCGTCGTCAGCACGGCGCCCGAACGGTCCTTGCCCGAGAGGGAGGCGCGAAGACCGATCGATCCCTGCCAGTCCGGCCACAGGACGCCGGGGTTGATTCCCTTCCCCCGTAGCGATACGGTCCAGTCGAGCGCGGGTCTCCAGGCAATGCTCCCGCTGCCGCTCACGGTCCCTTCCAGTGTCCTGCCCTGGAAGGTCTTCACCGTCACGGAGCTCGTATCTCCATGGCCGGCAGCGGTCCCGTGCGCGGTCCAGCGTATTCCCTCTCCTCCGGCAGCCGCCGTCTTCCCTTCGAGACCGAAATCGATGGTGAACCGGTAGGCGTCAGGAGAACCTGCTACGGTGAAGCTCCCTTGCGGGCTGGCGAGCGCGGGGTCCTTTCCCCGCAGCGGCCAGGTGAGGCCGCTCCACGACCCGCGGGCCGAGACCGGGTCCCGCCCTTTTTCGGGACCTGCGGGGACATACGTGCCGCTCAGCGTTGCCCTCGCCGTGCTCTCCTGCAGCGCCAGGACGAGGCGATGGACCGTCAGCTCTTCCTCGCCGCGGGAAAGGGAGACCTCGCCTTTCAGGGTTCCATAGCCGGTATCGGCAGCGGTGAAGTCTCCTTCCATGTCGAAGGATGAGCCGTAGCCCTGTCCCTTGAAGGCGCCTTGCAGGAGCACGGCAGGCCACTCCCCGCGTATCGTCCGGGGCGAGAGCTTCTGTATGCGGAGATGCGCTCCCCAGCGCAGCGTTGTAAAGGGATCGGCTATCACGGCCGTGACAGTCGCTTCGAACGGTGCGCGCAGCTGCTGGCGCACTATAAACCGTTCGAGCGTGCCCTCGGCGGCCCCGCCTCCCTCCATCCGAGGATACCCTTCGGACGCCGCTGTCCATTCGGCAGTGAGGTCGAACGGATAGTTCCGCGCCGTGCGCACTGAACCCTTCAGGCGTGCAGAGAGAGAAGGCATCTCTATATCCAGTTTCCGGATGCGGAGCGTCTGCATGAGGCCGGAGTCCATATCGAGAGCGATGCGGTTGATGATCACCGGAGGCGCTGGAGCGCCTCGCACGAGCGTGATATCGCTGAGCAGCGCATTCCGTACGGTGACCGCGAGCGGGAGACGGATCTCGGGAAGCTGCGGGGGAGAGGGGGCTTTCCCCTCTTCGGCGCCGGCGGTCGTAACGGTAATCCCCCTGGCGTTGAGCTCCGTCACATAGACCTCTCCCGAAAGGAGGAAATACGGCATCCAGTCGAGGGAGAGTCTTTCGAGCGTTACGGTTGTCCCGCCGGCGCGGTAGCGTACGCCGTTGAGCGAGAGCGGGCCTATCAGGCGGCCGCGGGCCTCCTCTATCGATACCTCGCCCGGCAGGAAGGTGACGAGCCGCGGCAAGAGCAACTGCAGCCCCCTTTCGGTCGCGACGAGGAACCCTATGCCGCCGGCGATGGCAGCGAGCAGGATCACCCCGCTGGCAGAGAGCGCGAGAAGGGCGCGTTTCATAGGTCCGGCCCGATATTCAGGTGAATGCGCCACTGCCGCTCGTCCGGCTCGGGGTCGAGCGCCAGGGCGACGTCGACGCGCACCAGCCCGACCGGGGATTTCCACCGCACCCCGACCCCTGCGCCCTGCTTCAGGGGATCGGAGAGGTTGTTGAGCGCGTTGCCCACATCGTAAAAGGCCGCGGCGCTCCAGGAGGAGGTGAGGCGGCGCTCGTACTCGACGCTGCCTTCGATGAGATGCTTGCCGCCGATCACGTTGCCGTCGCGCTTGGGCCCGAGCGTGTTATACCCGTATCCCCGGACGCTCCTGTCGCCGCCGGCAAAGAAACGCTGCGAGGCGGGCAGGTCCCTGAACCGTTCGACCTGGCTGAAGCCGAAGCCGGCGCGGAGCAGTACCCTTCCCGACCGCCAGGGCGAGCGGATGAACGAGGTGGCGGCCCGGAACTGGATGAAGGAGGTGTCGGAGAGGAGCGCCGTATGCGCGCCTTTCAGCTCGAGGGTTATCCTGCTGCCGTGGGTCACGTAGATCGGGTCGTTCGCCTTGTACCGGGTCCATATCGTCCCGGGGATGATGAGGCGCGAGCTGCCCTCCTCATCGCCCACACTGAAACGCTCCTGCTGGAGGTTGGTATAGAAAGTAGCCTGCCACTCGCCGCGCTTGCGGGTGTAGCTCGCGCCGAGCGCATAGATCCGGCTCTCGCTCGTCTTCGTATCCTCCTCGGAGATGCCCGTCGAAAATTCGAGGCGGTCGGTGCGGGGGTTTTTCATGGGGA
The DNA here is from genome assembly GCA_040752355.1 of Nitrospirota bacterium. Classification (NCBI taxonomy): domain Bacteria; kingdom Pseudomonadati; phylum Nitrospirota; species Nitrospirota bacterium. The sequence continues at coordinate 50,403 of JBFMHE010000005.1, forward strand.
TGAGATACCGGGCGGTAAGGCTCTGCCTGATCTCGGAGAGCCGCAGCTCGCTGGTGAAGCGGTGTCCCCTGCGGTTCACCCGCCGGTTCTCCCAGCCGAGAATGGCGCGGAACCCGGTATCGGTACCGTAGCCCGCGCCGACAGTATACCTCTGACGCTTTCTCGGGACGAGCTTTACGTCTACGGGAACGGTCAGGTCCTCGGCTTCGGCATACCGGGGCTCCACCTCGACGGAGCTGAAATAGTCGCTGTCGCCGAGCGCATTCTGGAGCTCGAGCAGGCCGGAGAGCCGGAAGGGGTCTCCCTCATCAAAGGGAACATACCGCGCGAGGAATTCCGGCCGGAGCGCTTCCTGTTCGAAGGTCACCTCGCCGAAGCGGTAGAGCGGACCGGTGTCGAGATGCAGGGTGACGGCAGCGGTATGCCGCTCCGGATAGACCTCGACCACGCTCGTCAGGAACTCGGCATCGAGATATCCCTGATCGGTCGCCGCCTCGAGCAGCTCCTGCTTCGCCCTTTCGTAGCGGGGATGGACCAGGCGGTCTCCTATGCTTATGGGGAGATCTCTCCTCACCCGCTCGATCCGGTCGTTACCCGAGCCTTCGCCGGTTATTACCAGATCGATATCTCCGATGAGGACCGGTCTCCCCGGCTCCACGACATAGCGTGCGGTCCAGAGCCTGCCGCTCCGCACCAGGTCGGAGCGTATCTCGGGCGTATAGTAGCCGAAGGGCTGGAGCGCCCGCCTGATCTCTTCCGGGGCCCGCTCGTGCAGCCGTTCGATCCTTTCCGCTGTAAGGGCCTGATCGCTCTTTTCCTGCTCGATCGCGAGGAAGGAGAGGATGTTGCCCAGCAGCGGGTCCTCGACGCCGATTACTTCTACCGAGAGAGTTGCCGGTGAGAGAGCTGCACGCGGGGGCGCAGCGGGCTCTGCTGCCGATGCGTCCGGAGCGATCCGGAGGAGCAGCGCCAGGAGGAGGACCGGAAGCCTGATGAGTGCTCTGGAAATGGTCATGGACGCCCTCGCGCACAACTGCACAGCAGCCCTGTTCCCGATGAGTTGCCCGAAGCCTGCGGAGCCGAAGCGTACAGAGAGCGGTGCGCTGCACCGCTCGAAAAAGAGAAAACAAAACAACACTCTCATATTATAGCCGATCACCGGCAAAGACCCAACTGCGCGTACTTTCGATCGAATGTCCCATCGCTGTATAGGGATAATCGCATTAGTCCTTCTGAGCGAGGAGAGGGGAGGAGGCGAGTCATTTGCGCTCATTCTCGACGGGCATCCGGCCCGTCTCCGAGGCGGGGCAGCCCGCTCCCGCCATCCTGGCTCCGCTTGGGCTGCCCGTGCCGCTCCAAATGCCCCGCCTCCTCCCCTCTCCGGATCCATGGGGGCGCGGGGGGCGCATAGCTTCCGGGAAGAGAAGCTGTTACACTTGTATAACATCCCCTTTTTCTGTATTGTAGGAGCTTCATGCATCTGCCCGAGTGGATCAGAACAAAAACGACGGGGCTCCACGCCACCAGGCATGTCCTCAGAAACCACCGGCTCACCACGGTCTGCGAGGAGGCGCGCTGCCCGAACAGGGGCGTCTGCTTCTCGAAGCCGACCGCCACCTTCATGATTCTCGGGGACCGCTGCACCAGGAGCTGCGCCTTCTGTTCGGTACAGGAAGGGAGCGCAGCGTCAGGAGGGCCGGCAGAGGTCGATGCGGACGAGCCCGGACGGGTTGCTGCTGCCGCAGCCGAGCTCGGCTTGCGCTATGTGGTAGTCACCTCCGTGACGCGCGATGACCTTTCCGACGGCGGCGCAGCGCAGTTTGCGGCGACGATCAGGGAGGTGAGGGGGCTGCTCCCCGATGCAAAGGTCGAGGTGCTCACGCCTGACTTCAAGGGAGACCGGGAGGCCCTTGCCGTCGTGCTCGCCGCGAGACCCGATGTATTCAACCACAATGTCGAGACCGTGCCGAGGCTGTATCCCACGGTGCGGCCCCAGGCCGAATATCGGCGGTCGCTCGAGGCGCTGCGGAGCGCAAAGGAGATCGCGCCGGACATCATGACCAAATCAGGGCTGATGGTCGGCCTCGGCGAGACCATGGATGAGGTGCTCGCGCTCTTCGGCGACCTGAGGGCAGCGGGCTGCGATATCCTCACGGTGGGGCAGTATCTGAGGCCTGCAAAAAAGAATCTTCCTGTAGTAGAATACGTAAGGCCGGAGACCTTCGAGCTGCTCCGGCAGCGGGCGCTCGGCCTCGGCTTCGCATTCGTCGCCTCGGGTCCGCTGGTGCGGAGCTCGATGAATGCAGAAGAAATGTACGGTAGCCCATAGCCTTCAGCTCTCCGCTCACGGCAAAAGCAAACAGCTCACGGCTCAGAGGGTACATAGTTATTGCAGAGTGCTTTTTTAGTAACTTATTAGTCCTGGTGTTTATCTTTAGCTTTGCTGTGAGCTGTCAGCTATGAGCTGAGGGCTAGATCAGGAGGAGCTTCGGATGTTCGAGTTCAACAGGATCAAGCGGCTTCCGCCCTATGTGTTCGCCATCGTCAACACCCTCAAGATGGATTACCGCAGGAAGGGCGAGGACATCATCGACCTCGGGATGGGCAATCCCGACATGCCGACGCCGAGGCATATCGTCGACAAGCTCTGCGAAGCCTCCAATAACCCGAAAAACCACCGCTATTCGGCCTCGAAGGGCATCACGCAGCTCCGCTGCGCCATCTCGGAATGGTACAAGCGGCGGTTCGATGTCGATATCGACCCCGAATCGGAAGCGGTGGTGACCATAGGCTCCAAAGAGGGGCTTTCGCATCTCGCCCTCGCCACGATTCAGCCCGGCGATGTGGTGATGACGCCGACGCCCGCCTATCCCATCCATCCCTACAGCGTCATCATCGCCGGCGGGGAGATTATCACTGTGCCTATCGGACCGGGATACGACTTTTTCGAGGAGCTCGAAAAGACGCTCAAGAAGACCTGGCCGCGTCCCAAGATGCTGATCCTGAACTTCCCGCACAACCCGACGACGACCGTTGTCGAAGGACTCGATTTCTACACGAAGGTGGTGGACTTCGCCAGGGAGAACAACATCATCGTGATCCAGGATTTCGCTTATGCCGACCTGGTCTTCGATGACTACACCGCGCCGAGCATCCTCCAGGCGCCGGGTGCGAAGGAGGTGGCGGTCGAGTTTTTTTCGCTCACCAAGAGCTACTCCATGGCGGGCTGGCGGGTCGGGTTCTGCTGCGGCAGCAGAGAGGTAGTGGCTGCTCTCATAAAAATCAAGAGCTATCTCGATTACGGGATGTTCCAGCCCATACAGATCGCGAGCATCGTCGCGCTGCGGGGGCCGCAGGACTGCGTTGCGGACATCCGCACGGTCTACCAGTCGCGCAGGAACGCGCTCATCAAAGGGCTGAAGAGCGCCGGATGGCAGGTGGAACCGCCGAAAGCGACCATGTTCGTCTGGGCCGGGATCCCGGAGCCGTTCAGGAAGATGGGCTCCCTCGAATTCTGCAAATACCTGATCACCGAAGGCAAGGTGGCGGTATCTCCCGGCATCGGCTTCGGCGAGGGCGGCGATCACTATGTCCGCTTCGCTCTCGTCGAGAACGAGCATCGTATTCGTCAGGCGACGGCAGGAATAAAAAAAGCGCTCAATAAGGGGTAATCGCAGCGGTTATGAAAAAGGACAGCATATCGGTTGGCATCATCGGCTTCGGGACGGTCGGCTCAGGGACTGCACGGATACTGCTTGAGAACAGGAGCCTTCTGCGGGAACGGACCGGCTTCGACATCGTGCTCAAGCGCATCGCCGATCTCGATGTCACGAAGGACAGGGGATTCGCCGTGCCTGAAGGGGTGCTGACGACCGATGCCCGGTCGCTCCTCACCGATCCCGACATCGATATCGTCGTGGAGCTCATCGGCGGCATCCGGCCGGCAAAGGACCTCATCCTCGAAGCGCTGCGCAACAGGAAGCATGTGGTTACGGCGAACAAGGCGCTGCTCGCCACCGAGGGCAACGAGCTCTTTGCGGAAGCGGCGAAGGCGGGTGTCGAGATCGGCTTCGAAGCGTCGGTGGCGGGCGGCATCCCGATCATCAAGGTGCTGCGCGAGGGGCTCGTCGCCAATAATGTCGTCGCGGTCTACGGCATCATCAACGGGACCTGCAACTATATCCTTACGAAGATGACCGAGGAGAAGGTCGAGTTTTCAACGACCCTGCAGGAGGCCCAGCGGCTCGGCTATGCCGAGGCCGATCCGACCTTCGACATCGAGGGGATCGACTCCGCGCATAAGCTGACCATCCTCGCCTCGATCGCCTACGGCATCCCGCTTTCCTACGGGAGCGTCTATAAAGAGGGGATTACGAAGATAACCGCCCAGGATATCGAGTTCGCTTCCGAGCTCGGCTATAAGGTGAAGCTCCTCGCCATTACCAAGGCGTCGAACGGCGAGGTCGAGATGCGGGTGCACCCCACCATGGTGCCGAACGAGTACCTGATCTCGAAGGTCGACGGCGTCTTCAACGCGGTCTATGTCGAGGGCGACGCCGTCGGCTCGACGCTCTACTACGGCAGGGGCGCGGGCGATCTGCCGACCGGCAGTGCGGTGGTCGCGGATATCGTCGATATCGGAAGGAATATCCTCCGCGGCGGCGTAATGAGAGTCCCCGGCATATCCGGAGCTGGAGTCCAGGGTTCAGGGCCGAAGCGCATCAGGAAGATGGAGGATATCGAGAGCATGTACTACTTCCGCTTCTCCGCCCTGGACGAGCCCGGCGTCCTCTCGAAGATATCGGGCATCCTCGGGAACAACAATATCAGCATCGCCTCGGTGATCCAGAAAGGCAGGCGGGTCGGCAGAGCGGTCCCGCTGGTCGTCCTCTCCCACCGCGCCCGCGAGCGGGATGTCGTCAGCGCGCTCAGAGAGATCGACGCCCTGCCGGTGGTGACCGAAAAGACACTCTATATAAGGGTCGAGGGCAAAGAGGAATAGCGGCGGCTGTCAGCTGCTGGCCAACGATATGGAAGGGATGAAGATAGATAGGCGCATCGATATAAGGGGATTGGTCTGTCCGTATACCTTTGTCAAGGCCAAGCTCGCCATCGAGGAGATGAATGCAGGGGAGGTCCTCGAGATCCTCCTCGACTACGAGGAGGCGTCCCGGAGCATCCCCCAATCGATGGAGATCCACGGGCACACGGTGCTGGGAGTGAGCAAGGTAAACGATACCAGCTGGGTGGTAGTGATACGAAAAGAGAGGGACTAGGGGAATGAGCGCTTTCGATTTCAGTGACGATCAGCTGCAGCGGTACAGCCGCCATATCATCCTTCCCGAGGTGGGCGGCAAGGGGCAGAAGAAGCTCCTCGGGGCAAAGGTCTTCATCGTCGGCGCCGGGGGGCTCGGCTGCCCGGTGGGGTATTATCTCGCTGCTGCCGGGGTGGGCACCATCGCGATGATCGACAACGATACCGTCGAGCTGAGCAACCTCCAGCGGCAGATCGCCCATAGCACGAAGACGGTGGGCGCCTTCAAGGTGGATTCCGCCAAGGCGACCTTCGAGACCCTCAATCCCGATGTCACGGTGGTGGGCATCAAGGAGCGCATCTCGAGAGACAACATCATGGACCTGATCAGGGACTGCGATGTCGTGGTGGACGGGAGCGACAACTTCCCGACGCGCTACCTGGTGAACGACGCCTGCGTGCTCTCCCGGAAGCCGCTCGTGAGCGGCGCGATCCTGCGGTTCGAGGGACAGGTGACCACGATCATGCCCGGCAAGGGCCACTGCTACCGCTGCCTCTTCGAGGATATGCCGCCTGCGGGGCTCGTGCCCTCGTGCCAGGAGGCCGGCGTCATCGGCGCCATCACCGGCGTGGTCGGCTCGCTCCAGGCGATCGAGGTGATCAAGGTGCTCCTCGGCAAGGGCGAGGCGCTGACGAACGCCCTCCTGATCTACGATGCCCTGAAGGCGACCTTCCGGCGCGTCAGGGTCCCCAAGAACCCCGACTGCCGCGTCTGCGGCGAGCACCCGACCATCACCGAGCTCCAGGACTACGAGGGCGGGTATTGCAGGCTTTAGTCCGTGCACGCAAGGCACATCTACTGCGATCGGCTGCAGGGTTCCCGTGCTTCGTTGTCAGGGGAGCATAGTCCTCGACGTAGCGCTGCTACGCCTCCGGGCTCTTCTCCCCCTCCGCCTCGCACAGAAAGCCCTTCGCTCGATCTCGTGACGATGCGCCTTGCGTGCACGGACTAGTCTCATCCTATGAGGACAGGCTGCGCTCTTACGTCTATTATTCAGGCTATTATGGATCGGTTGATAATTCCCCGGCATATTTTCGACGGCATGGTCGCCCACTGCAGGGCGGGGCTGCCGGATGAGGCGTGCGGCATTCTCGCGGGTACGGGAAGTGAAGTCGCCGTACTCTATACGATGACCAATGCCGACCCCTCGCCGGTGAGCTACCTGATGGAGCCGGGGGAGCAGCTCACCGCATTCCGGGATATGCGGGAAAAGGGTATGCAGATGCTCGCCGTTTTCCATTCCCACCCTCAATCGCCGGCCTACCCCTCGGCAAAAGACCAGAGCCTCGCCTTCTACGAGGACTCCCTCTATGTCATCGTGGGCCTGGCTGAAGGAGAGCCGGTGGTGAAGGCCTTTTCCCTGCGCGGCGGCGAGGTGGCCGAGACCCCCCTGGTCGTCAGGTAGGAGCAGGACGGTTTCCGTTGTATTCACTCGCCTTTCCGTCCCGGTGCGCCGGCAGTTCCCCTCTCCGTCTTGCCTCCTGTGTAATGCTTTGATTTTATTCCGGTCTTGAAGTAAAATAAAGTTTCATTTTCTTGCAGGCGCTCAGGGGAGATTTTCAGAAACGAGGGTGAGGAGGAGGCCTTATGGGGTATGTACGCGGTCTTAAATGCAGGGAGTGCGGCAGGGAGTACCCGGTCGATCCCATATATGTGTGCGAGTTCTGCTTCGGTCCTTTGGAGGTCAGCTACGACTATGCGGCGATAAAGAGGGTGTTGACGAGAGAGGCTATCGAGGAGCGGGAAACGAATCTCTGGCGCTATAAAGAGCTGCTTCCCATAGACGGAGAGCCCCGGGCAGGCCTGAAGTCGGGATTCACTCCCCTGGTCAAGGCCGATAATCTCGGACGCGAGCTCGGCGTCAAGGAGCTCTACATAAAAGACGATACCGTCGTCCATCCGACGTTGTCCTTTAAAGACAGGGTCGTGGCAGTGGCGCTGACCAAGGCAAAGGAGTTCGGGTTCGATACGGTCGCCTGCGCCTCGACGGGCAATCTCGCGCACTCGGTCTCTGCCCACGGCGCGAAGGCGGGGTTCAAGCGTTTTGTCTTCATCCCCGCCACGCTCGAGCCGAGCAAGATCGTGGCGTCGCTCGTCTACGAGCCGAACCTCGTCGCGGTCGACGGCAACTACGATGAGGTGAACAGGCTCTGCAGCGAGATCGCGAACAAGTACCGCTGGGCCTTCGTCAACATCAACATACGGCCCTTTTACGCAGAAGGTTCGAAGACGCAGGGCTTCGAGATCGTGGAGCAGCTGGGCTGGAGGGTCCCTGATACGGTCGTCGTGCCGTGCGCCAGCGGCTCGCTGCTGACGAAGATATGGAAATCTTTCAAGGAGCTCAAGGAGGTGGGGATCGTAGGGGAAGTGGGGACGAAGGTCTTTGCCGCCCAGGCGACAGGCTGCTCGCCGATCACGACCGCCATAAAGCAGGGCGCCGATGTCGTCAAACCGGTAAAGCCCGATACCGTGGCAAAGTCCCTCGCCATCGGCAATCCCGCCGACGGTTTTTATGCGAGCCAGATCGTGAAGGAGACGGGCGGGGGCGGCGAGGATGTTTCGGACCGCGAGATCATCGAGGCGATAAAGCTGCTCGCGCGCACCGAGGGTATCTTTGCCGAGACCGCGGGCGGGGTTACCGTCGCCGCGGCGCGGAAGCTGATCGAGCAGGGAAAGATCGACAGGAACGGAACGACGGTCATCTGCGTCACCGGCAACGGGCTGAAGACGCAGGAGGCCCTTACCGGCCATACGGCGGCGGTCCATCACATAAAACCGAATTTAGGCGCCTTCGAAGAGGTGCTGGAAAAGATAAGTAAGAAGTAAGAGGAAGGGGGAGCTTAGGGGAGTTCTTTTATTCTGGCTCCTGTTTTTACTTCCTACTTTTCACTTCTTACTTCTCACTTGAATAAGAGGAGGTGAGCATATGGCGGTAAAGGTGAGGATTCCTACCCCTCTCCAGAAGCTGACGCAGGGCAAGGAGGAGGTCGAGGGCAGGGTCGGCTCGGTTATCGAGCTGATCAACGACCTCGAGACGAAGTATCCCGGTATTGCCGAGAGGATATCCGAAGGCGGCAAGGTCAGGCGCTTCGTGAATATCTACGTGAACGAAGAGGATATACGCTTTCTGCAGGCTGAGCAGACCCCGGTGAAGGATGGAGACGAGGTCTCGATAGTCCCTGCGATAGCGGGCGGGAGCAGTGTGTAGAGCATCGGACGTGGAGCGGTATCGCGTGCGCATCGCCGTCCGCGCCAACGCTCGACGATATACCATGAGAGAGGGGGCAGCATGAAGAGGCGAGTTAAATTGACATTCCCGCAGCAGCTTATCAGAGAGCCGGTGATCTTCACCATGGCCAAGAAGTACGACGTGCTCCCTAACATCAGGAGGGCGCGGGTAACGGATACCATGGGAGAGATGATCCTCGAGCTCGAGGGCTCCGAAGAGAATCTCGACAAGGGGGTGCAGTCCCTCAAGGACCAGGGTATCGAAGTGGAGCTCATCGAAGGAGATGTTGTCGAGTAGATCGCAGCCGCTCTCCGGAAGGGAGCGTACTGCAATCGCGGCGGCTGCCAGGGCCGACGCCGAACGGAAGCGGTTCAGCGGGCAGAGAGGATAGCCTATGAAATACATCGTACTGATCGGTGACGGGATGGCGGACCGGCCCCTGCAGGAGCTGGGCGGTCTGACCCCCCTCCAGAAGGCGGCGACGCCCCACATGGACCGGCTCGCCCGCGAGGGCGTCTTCGGCAGTGTGCATACCGTGCCGCGCGGCTTGCCGCCCGGCTCGGATGTGGCGAACCTCAGCATCCTCGGCTACGATCCCCGGCGGTATTACACCGGGAGAGCGCCGCTCGAGGCAGCGAGCATCGGCGTCGCACTCGACGATACCGATGTCGCCTATCGCTGCAACCTCGTGACCCTCGCATTCACGGGGAATGACGCCGATACCGCGATGGAGGACTACAGCAGCGGCCACATAACGACCGAAGAGGCGCGGGTGCTGATCGAGGCGCTCAAGGCCGAGCTCGAGAGCGAGACTATCCGCTTCTATCCCGGCGTCAGCTACCGGCATCTCATGGTCTGGAAGAACGGCAGCGCCGATGTGGAGTGCACGCCGCCCCACGATATCCTCGGCAAGACTATCTCGGCGTATCTCCCCAAAGGAGCGGGCGACGGAGTGCTGCGGGATCTCATGCAGCGGTCGGTGTGCATCCTCGAGAGCCATCCGCTCTGCAAGGAGCGTGTTGCCAGGGGAAAGAGGCCGGCGAACAGCATCTGGCTCTGGGGGCAGGGACGGCGGCCGCAGCTGCCCACCTACAAAGAGAAATACAAGGTTACCGGCGCCCTCGTCTCGGCGGTGGACCTCACGAAAGGGCTCGGCATCTACGCAGGCTTCAGGGTGCTGAATGTGCCGGGCGCGACAGGATGGCTCGACACCAACTACGCGGGCAAGGTGGCCTACACGCTGGAGGCGCTGAACGAGGTGGATTTCGTCTACCTGCATGTGGAAGCCCCCGACGAGGCGGGCCACTCCGGCGACGTGACAAATAAATTGACCGCCATAGAGGATTTCGATGCAAAGGTGGTCGGCCCGGTGATGCAAGGGCTGGCGGAGCGGTTCGGGGAGTACCGGGTGCTGCTGATGCCCGATCACCCGACGCCGATCGCGATCAGGACCCACTCGGCCGATCCGGTGCCCTTCGTTATCTATGACAGCAGGAGCATAAGGAACAACGAGGGCGTCGGCTATGACGAAACGATTACGGAACGGCGCGATGCCGTCGTGATAGAGGAAGGACATACGTTGATGGATCATTTTATCAGGGAGGGGCAGCGGTAATGCTTATCGTCCAGAAATACGGCGGCACATCGGTAGCGAACATAGAGAGGATCAAGGCGGTGGCCGAGCGCGTGGTGCGCACGGTGAAGCAGGGCAACAGGGTCGTGGTGGTCGTATCGGCCATGTCCGGCGAAACGGACAAGCTGATCAACCTCGCCCAGCAGATATCGCCCGCCCCGAACGAACGGGAGATGGACCTGCTCCTCTCCTCCGGAGAGCGCGTCACCAGCGCCCTCACCGCGATCGCGGTCGAGGCCCTGGGCTGCAAGGCGGTGGCCCTTACCGGCCGCCAGATGGGTATCGTCACCGATACGGTGCATACCAAGGCGAAGATAGAGAAGATAACCGGCGACCGCGCGAAGAGGGCGCTCGACGACGAGTGCGTGGTGGTGGTGGCCGGCTTCCAGGGCATCACCGAAAGCGAAGACGTGACAACCCTCGGCCGCGGGGGATCTGACCTCTCCGCCGTTGCCGTGGCTGCGGCGCTGAATGCCGATCTGTGCGAGATATATACCGATGTGGACGGGGTGTATACGACCGACCCCAATATCGTCCCTGAAGCGAGAAAACTCGAGAAGATATCCTTCGAGGAGATGCTCGAGCTCGCGAGCCTCGGCGCCAAGGTGCTCCAGACGCGGTCGGTCGAGTTTGCGATGAAATACGGGGTGCCCGTGGTGGTGCGTTCGAGCTTCAACGATAACCCGGGGACGCTGGTTACCAAGGAGGATAAAGAGATGGAGAAGGTTGTTGTATCGGGTGTCGCTTATGACAAGAACCAGACGAAGATCACCGTTATGGGCGTGCCTGACAAGCCCGGTGTCGCTGCGCAGCTCTTCAAAACGATAGCGGACGCGAGCATCGTCGTCGATATGATCGTCCAGAATGTGAGCAGCGATGGAAAGGCTGCCGATATATCGTTCACCGTGCCCAAGACCGACAGCAAGAAGGCGCTGAAGCTGACCGAAGCGGTGGCGAAGGAGCTCGGCGCCAAGGGGGTCAACCTCGGCGAGGAGATCGCCAAGATATCCATCGTCGGCGTCGGCATGAGGACCCACTCGGGCGTTGCGGCCCAGATGTTCGAAACACTGGCGAAGCACGGTATCAACGTGATGATGATCAGCACCTCGGAGATCAAGGTCTCCTGCATCATCGCCCTGAAATATACCGAGCTCGCCGTACGGGTGCTCCACGACGCCTTCGGGCTCGCGGCTGGGCAGGGCGAGGGTAAAAGCGTTGTCAATGCGTAGAATAGAGATTTACGACACCACGCTCAGGGACGGCGCCCAGGCCGAAGATGTCTCGCTCTCGGTCGAGGACAAGCTGCGCATCACCGAGCGGCTCGACGAGTTCGGCATCCACTATGTGGAGGGAGGATTCCCCGGCTCGAACCCCAAGGACGCGGAATACTTCAAGAAGGCGAAGAGGCTGAAGCTCGGGACCGCCCGGGTCGTCGCCTTCGGCAGCACCCACCGTCCGAAGCACAAGGCCAAGGATGACCATAACCTGAAGGCGCTGGTCGATGCGGAGACGCCGGTCATCACCATCTTCGGCAAGACCTGGGACTTCCATGTGAAAGAGGCGCTCAAGGCGACGCTGCCGGAGAACCTCGCTATCATTCATGATTCCGTCGCATTCCTCAAGAAGTATGCCGAAAAGGTCTTCTTCGATGCGGAGCACTTCTTCGACGGCTACAAGGACAACCCCGAGTACGCGGTGAAGTGCCTCCTCGCCGCCCGGGACGCCGGAGCCGACTGCCTCGTCCTCTGCGATACCAACGGCGGCACACTCCCCGACGAGCTCAGGAAGATCGTGCAGCAGGTGAACAAGCAGGTGAAGAGCCCCCTCGGCATTCATGCCCACAACGACTCGGAGTGCGCGGTGGCGAATTCACTCGTCGCTGTCGAGCTCGGGGCAGTGCAGGTGCAGGGCACGATCAACGGCATCGGCGAGCGGTGCGGCAACGCCAATCTCTGCTCGATCATCCCGAGCCTCCAGCTGAAGATGGGGCTCAAGGCGCTGAGCGGCGATAACCTGAAAAAGCTGCGCGATGTGTCGCGCTTCGTCAACGAGATCTCGAATATCCGCCACTTCAAACGCCAGCCCTTTGTCGGCGACAGCGCGTTTGCCCACAAGGGCGGCATGCATGTGAGCGCTATCCGGAAAAGACCCGAGACCTACGAGCATGTCAGACCTGAATCTGTCGGCAATTCGCAGCGCGTGCTGATCTCCGATATGGCGGGAAAGAGCAATGTCCTCAGAAAGGCCGAAGAGTTCGGCATCCATCTCAAACCCGATTCACCCGAGGTGCAGGTAATCCTCGACAGCATGAAAGACCTCGAGCACCAGGGCTTCCAGTTCGAGGGCGCCGAAGCCTCCTTCGAGCTCCTCATCAAAAAGGCGCTCGGCCTCCATAGGAGATTCTTCGACCTCATCGGCTTCAGGGTCATCGACGAGAAGAGGAGAGAGAGCGAGACTCCCATAAGCGAAGCGACGATCATGGTCAGGGTCGGCAAGCATGTCGAGCACACCGCCGCCACCGGCAACGGCCCGGTGAACGCCCTCGACCACGCGCTGAGAAAGGCGCTCGAGAAGTTCTATCCCGAGCTGAAGAAGGTCAAGCTCTACGACTACAAGGTCCGCGTCCTCGCCGCCGGCAAGGGAACCGCAGCCCGCGTCCGCGTCCTCATCGAATCGGGCGATGACGTGCACAAGTGGGGCACCGTCGGCGTCTCCGAAAACATCATCGAGGCCTCCTGGCAGGCCCTGGTAGACAGCATCGACTACAAGCTGCTGAAGGAGAAAGAGTAAAGAGGGGCGGTTCCCGTTATCGCGAAGAAAATAGAACTTCCCTGCTTATTTATGCAGTTATGCAGCGGCAACCTTTCTCCGTCGATCTGCCGATCAACGGCTTAGCTTGGCGGCGACAAGGCGGTTCAGGCTCACTCCGGTTTCAGCCGACCGGATAGCGAGGGCCCTATGTGTTTCAGGGGTAACGCGCACTACAAATCTCCCGCTGTAGCGGCGGTTTGCAATCGGCTCCGGTATCGCCTCTCCGGTCTTCTTCATGTCGTTTATCACCGCTGCAACAATCTTGCGGATACCTTTCAGCGCGCCCTCGGGTGTTTTTGCCAGCCAGCTTAACCCGGGGAATTCGGAGCACAGTCCGACATACTCGTTGTCTTCCGGAGACCACGTCACCCTATACGTGTAATGGTCATTCTTCAACGTCACAATTCACCTCCAAGAGCTCAATGGCTCTGAGAACCTGTCTTACCTGATATGCCTTTGCCTTCCCTCTGTCGTTTTGAATATTAATCCTCGGATCTCCCGGCCACGGTGTTTTATATACCCTATGGCTGCTCCCTTTATGGCGGGCTGCTCCGAAGTAATGGTCGCAAACGAGGCACAGATCAGCAAATCGAATGTTCCGGGCATTGTTTCGCATGTGAAGGACTATCTCTGCAATCCGGTCCATGGATAAGTATAGTATCAATAGTGGTACTGTTGTCAACTGAGGCGTTACACTATTTCTTAGCCTGGTGAAAGAGGTGGACCCTGGAATTCGGACAGTCGTATAAAGTGTAAAATACGATGAGAACGAGGGATGCCAGTTTACCAGCTTTGCTTTTACTCAGACGCTGAGGGATGCTGAAGTGAAGATATCTATGGACGGCAGAGGGCGTTGGATGGATGATGTCATGATTGAACGGCTCTGGCGATCTCTGAAGTATGACGGTGTTTATTTGCAGGCGTTTGAGACGGGCAGCGAGGCAAGAAAAGGTATAGGCAAGTGGTTCAGACGCTACAACGAAGAGCGTCCCCATTCTTCTCTGGACGACAAAACGCCCCATGAGGCATACTGGAATCTGCCCAAGGCAGGTTGTCCGGGGAAACTGGCGGCATGATGGCTGGTGGTTTCCACCTTACTTCAGCCGCCAAACTGTCCAACCAATAGGAGCCACCTCTGGTGAACGTCGCCTCGCACGACTACTATCGGACCGCAGAGCCGGGCAGGCTGGCGTGCGCATTGCGTCAGCGCCCCGGCAGGTTTCCTCCGCTGCGTTCCCCTTCCGTCTTCTCGCCTTTCCGCTTGCCTTTCGGGCTGTAATGCTCGAGCAGGGCATTGATCTCCGAGCCGATGAGGATCACCAACCCCGCGATGTAGAGCCACAGCATGAGAATGATCACCGCGCCGATACTGCCGTAGGTAGCGCTGTAATCGGCGAAGTTGCGGGTGTACACGGCAAACACGAGCGATGCGATAATCAACAGGGTCACGCCGAGCACGCTGCCCGGGGTGATAAAGACGAACTTCTGCTCTACGTTCGGACCGTAGCGATAGATTATAGCGAAGCCGAGCAGCAGCGCGACCACGATCACGATCCAGCGGAACATGGCGAAAAACGTGAGCAGCGCATCGGAAAACCCGAACCGGGAGCCGATCCATTCCTGGATGACTCCTCCGAGTACCACGAGAGAGAACGCGCCGATCACCAGCAGGGCGAAGAGCAGGCTCAGCATGAGCGCTGTCGCACGGGCGCGTATGAAGCTGCGTCCCTCTTTCACATCATAGGTGATGTTGAGCTGCTGCATGATCGCGTACATTCCCGAGGACGCCGCCCAGAGCGTCGCCAGAATGCCGAACGACAGCAGCCCGCCGCGCCGTTCACTGGTGACCTCGTTCACCACCCCCGAGACCATACCGAAGGCCTCCTGAGGCAGCGCCTGTCCCAGCAGGTCCATGATCGCTTTATCCACATTGCGGATCGGCAGATAAGGAATGAGGGTGAGCAGCAGAATCATCGCCGGGAAGAGCGCCAGGGTCAGGTAGAAGCCTAGCGCCGCAGCGCCGTTGAAGACATTGTCGTCACTGATCTCCTGTTTGAGCTGGAGCAGAAACTGTTGTGGGGAAACGCCATGAATCATCGCGGACTCCTCGGATGAGGGCGGACAGCGTGTGGAGCGGTAAGGCCCCGATTGGTATCGGTTAAGAGTGTAATCCCCGGTAACTGCCACTAACTTCTATTGATATAATTATAGCACCCGCTATCCCGGTGTAAACCCTGAGAGCGTGTCACAAAAGTCCCCCTACTGCGGTCGGCTGCAGGTTTCCCGTGCTGCGTTTTCGGGAAAAACAGTCCTCGACGTATCTGCAGATACGCCTCCGGGCTCTTTTCCTTGCGGCGCGCTTACAATATCTTTTTGATCTTGGCAAAGGCTTCTTCGATTATATGCGGCTCCGGGAGGAAGGTGGTGCGGAAGTAGACGCCGTCCTCCTGTCTGCCGAAGCCCGAGCCGGGGACAAAGACGACTCCCTCTTTGAGCGCCGCCTGCACGAACTTGATATCTTTTTTCCACTTCGGCGACTCGATCTTTATGAAGGCGTAGAACGCGCCGTTCGGGATCGGGAACGAGAGCGGCAGCTTTTTGGTCATCTTTACGAAGGTGTCCCGTCTCTCGACAAGCTTTTTCTTCATGTCGTCGAGGTAGTCCGGGTAGGAGCGGTCGGTTATGGCCGCGGCAGCAGCCTTCTGGTACTCCCAGTTCACCGAGAGTCGCTGGTTGCAGAGGAGGAAGAAGGCGTTCTTGACCTCTTCCCAGCGCTCCCCGTGAAACGCGACCCATCCTATGCGCGCGCCGGGATAGCTGAAGTTCTTGGAGAGCGAGCTCCCGTAAATAAACGGCACCTTTCCCTTCGCTATCTTCCTGAAGTCCAGTGGCTTGCCCTCGTAGATGAGCTGGTCGTAGGAGCCGTCGTAGAATATGGGGACATCGTGCTCGGCGCAGAGCGCAACGACCTCTTCGAGATTCTTTTTCGTGTAGACGCAGCCGAGGGGATTGTTCGGGTTGATGATCACCATCGCCTTGGCGCCCTCGATCTTTCTCGAGAGGTGCTCCAGGTCTATCTGACCCTCGGGATCATGCCGGTAGAAGACGCTGTCGCCTTCGAACTGCTTGGCCTTGCTGATGTAGAGAGGATAGGTCGGGTTGGGAAGGAGCACCTTCTCGCCGAAGCCTATGAAGGAATGGAAGAAGAAGTCGATGCCTTCGGTGAGCCCGGCGACAACGAAGACATCGTCGGGATCGCACTTCTCGATCTTCGCCACCGTCTTCCTGAGCTGCTCGTCGCCTGCGGACGGCGCATAGCCCCTGCAGTTTTCGTCGAGGGCGCTCTTTACCCGCGCGGCGATGCCGGTGAAGGGCTCGAAGCCGTACTGGGGGGGATCACCGATGTTGAGATAGATCATCTTTTTCCCCTTCGCCTCTTCGCGCTTCGCTTCCATGACTATATCCCTGATCGGGTAACTCACCACGTTCATTCTTTCTGTCGGCCGATACGGCAGCTGTCGTCTCAAATGGAGCATGTCATCTTCCTCTCAGTCTTAAAAGCTTCACTCCCTGTCCGCACGGGCAGAGACCGGAACCGGCGGAACCGCTGAAAAGCCGGTATTACGCACATCGGAAAGGATAACACTGAAAAAAGGAAATAAACAAGAGAGGGAAGCGGCGCCCAGGGGTAAAGCGGCTGGTGAGTATAACGAATCACCGTATGATGATGGCTCCGCCGGCTTCCGGCTCCTGCGAGGTGCATGTCGCTTGTTGGCGAATCCGTGCTAAGATATAGGAACATGCCTTTCAAAATCAAGTTGTTAGGAGAATGCGCAGGACACGGCAGTGGCCGGTCTCCCTGGCGGCCGGAAGATCGCGGCAGGAGATCGGGCAGCCGTGCGCACTGCCTGCAACAGCCGCAACTCGGCTTCTGAAAGGGAATATTTACTGCCTTATTGCATATATAGTACGATAGAGTGATATGGAAGAAATCGGCATCGTAAAAGAGATCAGCGGCCCCAAGGCGTTCGTTACCGTACAGAAGCAGAGCTCCTGCGAATCCTGCCCCGGCGGATCGGTATGCAAGGCGGTCGGCGGGAGCGAGGCGGCGGTGGAGGCGGTCAACGAGGCCGGCGCGCGGGTCGGTGACAGGGTGCGGGTCACCTTCAAACCGTATACCTACCTGAAGGGGACCGCGCTGATCTACGGGATTCCCTCCCTGATGCTCATCGTCGGCGCGGTCATCGGCAAAGAGTATCTGAGCGGGTTCTTTCCCTCCATCGACCCTGATCTCATGTCGGCCATCGGCGGGTTCGGCCTCTTTGCAATCACTTTTCTGCTCCTCAAGCTCTGGTCCGTGCGCTATGAGGGTAAAAAGGAGTACATGCCGGTAATCGTAGAAATACTAAGTCCGAAGCACTAAGTCCTAAGAGAATCCGGTCGTCCGCTATAGGTTAGGATTTGGTGCTTGGGATTTGGGAAATTAAATTGAAGGGGGTAGTCATATGTCGAGAGTGGATGCAGGGCATATCAGGAATGTGGCAGTCGTCGCTCACAGCGGAGCGGGCAAGACCTCGCTGACCGAGGCGCTCCTGTTCAATGCGAAGGTGATCGACCGCATGGGAAGCGTCGAGGCGGGCACGACGACCACCGATTACGAGCCCGAGGAGATCGCGCGCAAGATCAGCGTCACCTCCGCCGTCGCCTTCTGCGACTGGAAGGGCACGAAGATGAACCTGATCGATACCCCCGGTTTCATCAACTTCATCGAGGACACGAGGGGGAGCCTCAGGGTCGCGGACGGGGCGGTGGTGATCGTCAGCGCCATCTCGGGCGTCAAGGCCGAGACCGAGAAGATATGGAAGTACGCCTGCGAGTTCGAGGTGCCGCGGATGGTCTTCGTCAACAAGATGGACAAGGAGTCGGCGAACTTCAACCAGGCCCTGAGCGACCTCGAGAAGTCGTTCGATTCGGAAGCGGTCCCCCTCTTCATCCCCGTCGGTGAGGGCGCCGGCCTCGAAGGCGTGGTCGACCTGATCACCATGAAGGCCTATCTCACCAGGGACGGCAGGACTGCCGAGGCGGAGGTGCCGTCGTCCGTGCGGCCCGATGCCGATGAGTTCAGGAAGAGGCTCGTCGAGAAGGTGGCCGAGTCGGATGACGCGCTCCTCGAGAAGTATCTCGAAGGAACGGACCTGACCGAAGAGGAGATCAGGAAAGGCGTCCGCGAGGGCTCGCTCACGAGGCGGTTCATCCCGGTCGCCTGCGGCGCGGCTACGATGAATATCGGCGTGCCCCAGCTCCTCGACGCCATGCTGCTCTGCCTGCCCTCTCCGGTCGATATGAGCAGGATCAAGCCGGTCAGGGGCGTTCAGCCCAAGGACGGCAAGGAGGTGGAGCGGAAGCCCGTCGACACCGACCCGCTTACGGCCTATGTCTTCAAGACCGTCGCCGATCCCTTTGCCGGCAAGATGTCGGTCTTCAGGGTCTATGCGGGCGTGCTCAAGGCGGACTCGACGGTCCTGAATGCGACGACCGGCTCGAAGGAGCGGATCGGGCAGGTCTTCTATCTCCAGGGGAAAAAGCATGTCCCTGCGAGCGCCGTCGGCCCTGGCGATATCGCGGCGGTGGTAAAGCTCAAAGAGACGAACGTCGGCGATACGCTCTGCGAAGAGCACCATCCCCTTGTGCTCGAGAAGGTGAAGTTCGCCGAGCCGATAATTTCCTACGCCATAGCGCCCAAGGCCAAAGGCGATGAGGAGAAGGTGAGCACCGGGCTCCACCGTATCCTCGAGGAGGACCCGACGCTCCACTTCAGCAGGGACGAGGAGTCGAAAGAGATGATCCTCTCGGGGATGGGCCAGGTCCATCTCGAAGTCGCGCTCGAGCGGCTGAAGAGAAAGTTCGGGGTCGAGGTCGTGATGAAGACGCCGAAGATCGCTTACCGCGAGACGATCAAGGCCTCGGCGAAGGGGCAGGGGAGGTACAAGAAGCAGTCCGGCGGACGCGGGCAGTACGGCGACTGCTGGATCGAGATAGAGGCGATGCCGCGCGGCGCGGGCTACCAGTTCGTCGACAGGATCGTGGGCGGCGTTATCCCGCAGCAGTACCGGCCTGCCGTCGAGAAGGGCGTCTCGGAAACGATGCACGAGGGTGTCATCGCGGGCTACCCGATGGTCGATGTCAAGGTGACGCTCTACGACGGCTCGTACCACTCCGTCGACTCATCGGAAATGGCATTCAAGATCGCCGGGTCGATGGCGCTCAAGAAGCTGGTGCCCGAGGCGAAGCCGGTCCTGCTCGAACCGGTCATGAGGGCCGAGATCGTCGTGCCCGACGATACCCTCGGCGCGGTCATCGGCGACCTGAACACGCGGCGGGGTAAAGTGCAGGGCGTCGAACCGCAGGCAGGAGGCAACCAGAAGATCATCGCCCTTGTCCCCATGGCGGAGATGCTCACTTATGCGAATCAGCTCCAGAGCATCACGTCGGGCCGGGGGCTCTACTCGATGGAGGCTTCCCACTACGAGGAAGTGCCGGCCCATATCGCCCAGAAGATCATCGCCGAGCGGCAGAAGCAGAAGACGGAAGAGCACGAGTAGCCATGAAGAAGCCCTGGGGCGGCCGGTTTACCGAGCAGACATCGAAGAGCGTCGAAAAGTACACCGAATCGATTTCGTTCGATTGCCGGCTGTGGCGGTACGACATCGAAGGGAGCGTCGCCCACGCACGGATGCTCGCAAAGCAGGGCATCATCACGAAAAAAGATGCCGGCAGGATCGTCAAAGGGCTGAAAGAAATATATAAGGAGATCGAGGAGGGCAGATTCGTATTCAGGGAGGAGCTCGAAGACATCCACATGAATATCGAAGCTGCCCTTGCTGCGCGGATCGGCGAGGCCGGCGGCAAGCTGCATACCGCCCGGTCGCGGAACGACCAGGTGGCCCTCGATATACGGCTGTATCTCAGGGCCTCGGTCAGGGAGATCGTCGCCCTTCTCAAGAGGCTCGAAGGAGTGCTCGCCGAGAGCGCCGAGCGGCACCTCGGCGTCATCATGCCCGGATATACGCATACCCAGAGGGCACAGCCGGTGCTCCTCTCGCACCACCTCATGGCGTACGCCCAGATGTTCCGCCGGGACCGCGCGCGGTGCGGGGATGCGCTGAAGCGGATCAATGTGCTGCCCCTCGGCTCCTGCGCGCTTGCCGGCACCACGCTGCCGATCGACCGCCGCTACGTCGCCGAGCTGCTCGGGTTCGATGCGGTCTCGGAGAACAGTATGGATTCGGTGGCCGACAGGGATTTCGCCCTCGAGTTCCTCTCCGCTTCGGCGCTGATCATGATGCATGTCTCCCGGCTTGCCGAGGAGCTCATCCTCTGGTCCTCGGAGGAGTTCTCGTTCATCACGCTGCCCGACGCCTATACGACGGGCTCGAGCATCATGCCGCAGAAGAAGAACCCCGATGTCGCCGAGCTGATGCGCGGCAAGACCGGCAGGGTCTACGGCAATCTCGTCAACCTCCTCACGGTGATGAAAGCGCTGCCCCTCACCTATAACCGGGACATGCAGGAGGACAAGGAGCCGGTCTTCGACTCGGTCGATACCGTCACCGCGACCCTCTCCCTGCTCGGTGAGATGCTCCCCAAAGCAGCCTTTACTGCGGCCAGGATGGAGGCCGGCGGCGATGCCGCTTATGCCACCGCTACGGACATCGCGGAATACCTCGTGCGCAAGGGCGTTCCTTTCAGGACCGCCCACGAGATCACCGGGAAGATCGTCCGCTACTGCATCGATAGCGGAAAGAAGCTCTCCGAGCTGAGCGGAGGAGAGTACCGGTCTTTTTCGCCCGTGATAGGAAAGGATATCTACCGCTTCATCAGCACGCATGCCTCGGTCAACGCCAAGCAGTCCTTTGGCGGCACCTCCCCCCGGTCGGTCAGGGCGCAGATACAGCGGTTCAGAAGAGACCTCAAGAAATAACTGACCGGGAGCAGCCTCTCGCGTCCCTTTTGCTCTGTCTATGCTCCGCCGCTGCGCTGATGCTATAATAGCTGCACCATTCATTACGACACGAGGGGACGTGCTGTGAGCTGCTATCACCACCTGCGTACGATAACCATTCTTTTCGGCCTGCTCGCGGCAGCAGTGCTGGCGTCTGCCTGCGGCAAGAAGGGAGATCCCACCCTCAAGACCTTCGAGCAGCCGCTTCCGGTTGCCGCGCTCTCCGTGTCGCATACCGAAGAAGGGCTCGTCGTCAGCTGGCCCTATCCGCAGGCGAACAGGGAGTCGATCAAAGGCTTTTATATCGAGAAGGCGGAAGGAGACCGCTGCGAGGGGTTTGCGAATGCCGCTTTCCTGAAGGGCGATGCGGATCGCTTCGTGGACAGGGACTTCAGCCCCGGACGGGTCTATTGCTACCGGATACGGGTCTACAGCCTCCGGGATATCATCAGCGACAGCTCGCCGGTCTTCAAGGCCGCGCCGGTCGCCCTGCCGGCGCCTCCCGAGCGGGTCTTCTTCACGGTTAAAAAAAATGCCATCGAAATCGGATGGGAAGGCAGCGGCGAGGTCTCGGGCTTCACCCTCTATAAAAGCGCGGCAAAGGAAGCCGCTCCTCTTCCCTCTCCCCTGAATAAAGCCCTCCTGAAGGAACGTTCCTTCGTCGATGCGATCGATACAGCGCGGCCGGTTTACTATAGGGTCCGATCGGTCGTCGAGAGCGGGATCGTCAATGAGGGGCCTGCGTCGCAGCCCCTGGAGGTAGACCCCGCCTCCTTTGTGCCTTCGCGGCCCGCCGGGCTGAGATTCGTCGCCATGCCGAAGGCGGTGCATCTCCAGTGGAACGAAAACCCCGAATCCTGGGTCAGGGGGTACCGGGTGTTCAGGAGAGCGGGACAGGAAAAGGAGTTTGTCGCCATCGGTGATGTGGTCGCTCCTGCTTTTGCCGACCCCGACCCGGCTGCGGGAAAGGCGTTCTATGCGGTTGCAGCGCTCGGTCCCGCACAGGAGAGTCCCCTCTCCGAGCCGGTGGCGGTCTCTCCCTATATCGAGCGCTGAGCAGGCGGCTGCTCCTCCCCGCAAACGGACTCTGCAGAGGCCTGGTGCGCCCCCTCCGGCCAGCACGAAATATGCTACAATACCTGTTAGCTCGGCGCAGTAGAGTGCTGCACCGGAAGGAGCGCCGGGCGTGAGGGAGGTTTGCGTATGTCTGTAAAAGCACGCGTGTTCATGGGGATGGCGCTGCTGCTGGGCGCTGCAGCGGCGGCGCAGGGCGCTATCGTTCTCGACAAGGTCATGGCGATCGTCAACAAGGAGGTTATTACCTGGAGCGACCTTTACAAGGGAATGGAGTTCGATGCAGTGGACGAGGTCAAGGCGTTGAAGCCCGAAGAGCGGCGGAAATTTTTCAAAGACAACGAGGCGACCTACCTCGAGAGCATGATCGATATGAAGCTGCAGCTCCAGGAGGCGCGGCGAGAGGGCATCGGAGCGAGCACCAGCGAGGTGGAGGCCGCCATCGCCACCATAAGGGATAAGTACGGCATGTCGGAAGAGGCCTTCAGCGAGACGATCAAGAAAGAGGGCTTCGCCCTGGCCGAATACAAGAAGAAGCTCGCCGAGCAGATCACCATAAGCCGCATCGTGGAGCAGGAGGTCCGGAGCAAGATATTCGTGACCGAGGCGGACATCGACCGGTATCTCGCGGAGCACAAGGAGCTGGCGAGGGATTACGAGGGGTTCACCATCAGCCAGATATTCCTGAAAGACACCGGAGACCGGAAGCAGGTGGAAGAGAAGGCATCGGAGATATATAAACGCGTCAAGGCAGGAGAGAGTTTTTCCGAGCTCGCACGGCGTTATTCCGAGGATGCCAGTGCCCGATCCGGCGGGAGTCTCGGCTTCATCCGCAAATGCGATCTCTCGAGCGCTTTTGTCTCGGCCTGCTCGGGCCTGAAGACCGGCGAGGTGAGCGAACCCTTCTGGAGCGAGAGCGGCATGCACATCATCAGGGTGAATGATGCGCGCACCTTGAAGAACCCCCAGGAGCTCCGGGATATCGTACGCGAGAGGCTGCTCAACGAGAAGTTCGAGCGGGACTACAAGAACTGGATAAAGGGCCTCCGCGAAAGGGCGTACGTCGAAGTAAAAATATAGGTGAGGCGTGGGAGATGAGAGGTAGGAAGTTGCTGAAGCAGTCCGGAAAGTAAAATTAAAATGTTCCGTCTTGCTTCTCACTTTTTACTTCTTACTTTCTGCTTTTTTATTGGATATGGAACAGCGGATTCAGAAGATACTCGCTCAGATGGGGGTGGCTTCCCGGAGAAAGGCTGAAGAGCTTATCGAGGAGGGACGGGTCACCGTGAACGGCGCGCCGGCGACGCTCGGGATGAAGGCGGACGCTGCGCGGGACCATATCAAGGTCGACGGCAAACTTATCACCAAGCCGGAGCCGAAGGTCTACTATGCGTTCAATAAGCCGAGGGGCGTGGTCACCTCGCTCTCGGACCCGGAGGGCAGACCGACAGTCAAGGATTTCCTCGGAAAGGTGCGGTTCAGGGTCTTTCCCGTCGGCAGGCTCGATTACGATTCCGAAGGGCTCCTGCTCATCACGAACGACGGCGACTTCGCCCAGTCGGTGCTGCATCCCTCGAAAAAGATGCCCAAGACCTACTATGTGAAGGTCAAAGGCATTATCGATGACGAGACGATGGAGCGTTTGCGGCGCGGCGTACGGCTCGAGGACGGCGTAACCGCACCGGCAAAAGTCAGAAAGGTGCGCGAGACCGAGAGCAACTCCTGGCTCGAGATGGTCATTCATGAGGGGAAGAAGCGCCAGATACGGAGGATGCTCGAAAAAGTGGGCTACCCCGTCATCAAGCTCAGGAGAACGGCCATCAACGGCCTGGCGCTCAAGGGCCTGGGCATCGGTGAACTGCGTCCGCTCACCCCTGAAGAGGTGCAGCTCATCAGCAGGGAAAGCAGCGCATGACGAACGGCCGGGGCGTGTTCGCCGCTCATGATGACGAGGCGATAACTTTATGACGGTGGAGGATCTATGATTCGCAGTAAGGGATGCGGTGAGCTCAGGGAGTCGGATATCGGCGCCACGATCGGTCTTGCCGGGTGGGTGTACCGGAGAAGAGACCACGGCGGGCTGATCTTCATCGACCTGAGGGACCGGAGCGGTATCTGCCAGGTCGTGTTCAGTCCCGAGGTGTCGGGTGCGGCCCACGAGAAGGCCCACGACCTGAGGGCCGAGTACGTCATCGCTGTCTCGGGGACCGTACGGAAGCGGCCCGAGGGAACCGAGAATCCCCAGCTCCCCACCGGAGCGGTAGAAGTTTACGTGCAGCAGCTGGAGGTGCTCAACGAGGCCGCGCCGCTGCCCTTCAGCATGGAGGAGGCAGCCGATGCAGGCGAGGCGCTGAAGCTGAGGCACCGCTACCTCGACCTGAGGAGGCCGGAGATGCAGCGGAACCTGATGCTGCGCCACCGCGTCACGAAACTGATCAGGGACTATCTCGATGCGCGCGGCTTTCTCGAGATCGAGACACCCATGCTCACCAAATCGACCCCTGAAGGCGCCCGCGACTACCTTGTCCCGAGCCGTCTCAATCCGGGGCAGTTCTACGCGCTGCCGCAGTCGCCGCAGCTCTTCAAGCAGATCCTCATGGTGGCGGGGTTCGAAAGGTATTTCCAGATCGTGAAGTGCTTCCGCGACGAGGACCTGAGAGCCGACCGCCAGCCCGAGTTCACGCAGGTCGACCTCGAGATGTCGTTCGTAGACCGGGAGGACGTCCTTTCCCTCATCGAAGGCATGATGCAGCAGCTCTTCAAGGAAGCGCTGGGAGTGGAGATAGCGATCCCCTTTCAGCGGCTGAGCTTTCATGAATCGATGGAGCGCTTCGGCAATGACAAGCCCGACCTCCGCTTCGGGCTCGAGCTGAAGGACATGGCGGACCTCGCCGCGAAAGGGACCTTCAAGGTCTTTACGGATGCGCTCCAGGCGGGCGGCATGGTGAAGGCGCTCAACGGCAAGGGCATGGCAGGATTGTCGCGAAAAGAGATCGATACGCTCACCGCCGAGGCGCAGGCCTTCGGGGCGAAGGGGCTTGCCTGGATCAAGGTGAAAAACGGGTTCGAATCGCCCATCGCCAAGTTCTTTCCCGAGGAGGTCCTCAGGGAGATGGCGGCACGGCTCGGCGCCGGAGAGGGCGACCTGATGCTCTTCATCGCGGATAAGCCGAAGGTGGTCTATGATGTGCTGAGCCGCATGCGGCTCGAGCTCGGCAGGCGCCTCAACCTGATCGAGCCCGGCTTCACGTTCGCCTGGATCATCGATTTCCCGCTCCTCGAGTGGGATGACGAGGAGGGGAGATTCCAGGCAATGCACCATCCCTTTACCGCGCCCATGGATGAGGACGCGGAGAAACTCTTCTCTGCCGACCTCTCCACGGTAAAGCCTCGTGACCAGCAGTACGAGCGCCTCGTCTCGGTCAGGGCAAAGGCGTACGATATCGTGCTGAACGGCTACGAGATCGGCGGCGGCAGCATCCGTATTCACAACCAGGAGCTGCAGCAGCAGATGTTCGGGGTCCTGGGTATCGGTGAAGAGGAGGCACGGACGAAGTTCGGGTTTCTTCTCGATGCGCTCCAGTTCGGCGCTCCGCCGCACGGCGGGCTCGCCCTGGGGCTCGACCGGCTTGTCATGCTCGCAGCCGGCGCCTCGTCCATACGGGATGTCATCGCCTTCCCGAAGACGCAGAAAGCGGTCTGCCTTATGTCCGGGGCTCCCTCTCCTGTTGAGCAGAAACAGCTCAGGGAGCTGCACATCAAGGTCAATACTCCGCTGTAGCCGCGAGCGGTCTTCATTATCGTCCGTCTGGCGTTCCGAATCCGGGAGCCGTCGCCATCGTAACGGGCATCCGCCCGTCTCCTGAGCTCTCTCCGGCGATCTCGCGTAAAAGACGCGTATCGTGACGGCAGTCACATCTTTCCATTCCTGCTTTTCTTATCCTACATCAGCTGTTTGAGGACGTGCTGCGACGGTGCGACGGGCCGAAGCAGCGATTCTCAAAGAGCTTTTTTTAAAGTTTTTGAAAGAGCACCCGATAACAAAACTGTCATTTTTATGACGAAAGGGAGTTCCAATGTTCTCGAAGAAAAAGTCGCCCATAGGAATCGATATCGGGTCGAGCTGCATCAAGGCCGTCCGCCTGAACGAGACGAAGGACGGCTATGAGCTCGTCTTTGCCGATGTGGTATCTCTCCCCCATGAGGTCATCGTCGACGAGGCGATTGCGGATAAGCAGCAGCTCGTCGGCGCATTGAAAGAGCTGCTCGGCAGGGCGGGGATCAAGTCGGGCGAGGCGGTCATCGGTGCGTCGGGGCACTCCTCGGTCATCATAAAGAAGATCACCATCCCCCTCATGACGGAGGAGGAGCTGAGCGTCTCGATAAAGTACGAGGCCGAGCAATATATCCCCTTCGATATCAACGATGTGAATATCGATTTCCAGATTGTGGGGCCCAGTCCCGAGGGAGAGGGGCAGATGGATGTCGTCCTCGTCGCGGTCAGGAAGAATATCATCGCCGATTATGTCGGAGCCGTCGAAAAGGCGGGACTCGAGCCGGTGGTCATGGATGTCGACGCCTTCGCCCTCGGCAATATCTACGAGCTGAACTATGGTATCCCCGAAAGGAAAGTGATAGCCCTCGTCAATATCGGCGCCAGTAAAACGAACATCAACATCCTCCATGAAGGGACCCCGATCTTCACCAGGGACACTTCCATCGGGAGCAATAACCATACCGATGCGCTGATGAGGGAGCTCGGCGTATCCCGTGAGGATGCGGAGCGCATCAAGAAGGGCCAGGCGGTAGAGGCTGCCTCCCCGGAGAGCGCGCAGCACATCCTCACCGGCG
This sequence comes from Nitrospirota bacterium, assembly GCA_040752355.1. Lineage (NCBI taxonomy): Bacteria > Pseudomonadati > Nitrospirota > Nitrospirota bacterium. Next base: position 77,318 of record JBFMHE010000005.1, read on the forward strand.
CCTCTGACGAAATTTATACCGAAATATACCGGACCTTCGAGTATTTCAAGAACAGCGTCGCCGATGAAGAAGTTGATCGGATTATCCTCAGCGGCGGAGCCGCGCTGATGAAGGGATTCGCCGAAACCATGGCGGAGCGGCTCGGTATCCCGGTGGACATGGCTGATCCCTTTATGAGTATGAAGCTCTCCGAAAAAATCGACCAGGCGTATGTAAAAGAAATAGCTCCCCTTACGGCAATTGCGGCAGGGCTGGCGCTGAGGAGGATCGGAGACCGCGAATGATCAGAGTCAATCTCCTCACCGAAAAAAGGAAGAAAAAGGCGAAAGGCGGACCGGCGCCTTTCCTCGTGATGCTCGCAGCCGCGGTTCTCGTCGCCCTCCTGGCGGCAGCCGCCGGGATCGCTATCGTCACATCGAAGGTCGCGAGTCTCAACGAGCAGCAGGCAGCGAATACAGGGGTTATCGCCGATCTCTCCAGGAAGATCGATGAAATCAAACGCTACGAGAAGCTGAACAAGGAGCTCGAGCAGAAGAGCGGCCTCATTGAAACGCTCAGGAAGAACCAGTTCATCCCGGTAACGATGCTCGACGAGGTGAGCGGGCTCGTTCCCGAAGGCCTCTGGCTGGAATCGCTCACCTGCAAGGACAACGGCATTACGCTGGAAGGATATGCATTTACGAATATCGATATCGTTGCGTATGTGGACAACCTCAAGAAGTCGAAAGCCTTCAGCGACGTCTACCTCGAAGAGTCGAGGGAGGCAGAGATCGAGAAGGTGAAGGTCTATCGGTTCAAGATGAGCTTCAGGGTGCGGGTATAAGCGATGGACGTGAAACTGAAGATCGACATACAGAATCTCTCGCCGCTCAAGAAGAATCTCCTGCTGGCGCTGCCGCCGGTAATGATCGTCGTGGTGGCTGCGGTTCTCTTTATCATGCCGGGCATGGAGCAGATCAAGCAGCTGGGCGCCGAGGTCGAAAAACAGCAGGCCGAGATTACAACGCTCAAGCGGAGCTCGGCCAAGCTCCCCTCGCTCATCGAGGAGAACAAGCGGCTCGCGGCAAAGCTTCTGGAGCTGCAGCAGCAGCTCCCGGAGGAGAAGGAAGTATCGGGTCTGTTGAAGCAGGTCTCGGAGCTGGGGGTCAAATCGGGGCTGCAGGTAGCATTATGGAAACCCCGGGAGCGAAGCGTCCATCCGAGCAAAGAGGTGCATGAAATTCCGGTCGAAGTGATCATGCGCGGGACTTATCACCGGTTCGGACAGTTCTACAGCAATATTACCGGGTTGAGCAGGGTCGTGAACATCGGGAATGTCGTCATGAGAGTCGGTGATGCGAAGGCGCAGCAAAAGAATATTACCGCATTGAATGTGAGCTTCACGGCCATGACCTACTCCCTGCTTTCCGAGGCGGAGCGAAAAGAGCTCGAGAGGGCGGAGAAAGAGAAGAAGAGATGAGCAAGAGACAGATTATCCTCGCCTCCCTCCTGGGGATCGTAGCCGTCGCGGCCCTTGTCGTCCTCTTCGCGGGGAAGCGGACCGACAGCGGGGCGCCGTCACCGGTAAAGGGCCCAGCGGCGCAGAAGAACGGTCCTGCGCCGGCTCCCGGTGCTGTGCCGGGCAGCGCGCCCGCTGCTGCTCTCGGGAAGCCAGTTCCGGATAAGGAGCCGGAGAAGGAGACGGCGGCCGCCTACGAATACACCGCATTAGGGAGGAGGGACCCCTTTACCCCGCTCGTGGTGAAGGCGGATACCGATAAGAAGAAAGGCGTTCCGCCCATAGAGAATTACGAGGTCTCGGAGTTCAAGCTTATCGCCGTGCTCTGGGGCAGGGACGGCTACTATGCGGTTATCACGCTGCCCGACGGAAAGTCCTATACGATTCGAGAAGGCATGAGACTGGGGCTCCATAAAGGCAAGGTCTTCAGAATACTGCGCGACACCGTCGTCATCAGAGAGCAGGTGAGAGATTACAGCGGCGTCGTGAGCGCTAAAGACACTGTTTTAAAACTCCGCAGGGAGGAAGAGGGATGAAAAGGTGGTCGGAGGTCATCGCCATGAACATGCATAAAGGCATTTTCCTTATTACCGCAGCGCTTGTGCTGCTCGGCAGCCTGGTTGCAGCAGAGGGCGGCTACGCCCAACCGAACGCTGCCGAGATTACCGGTATAGAGGTGCTCGATAATGTCGTCAGGATAACGGTTGCCGGACCTCTCCATTATAAAGTGAACAAGACCGATGACCCCTTCAGGGTTACCGTGGATGTAGAGGGCGCGTCGCTCGGCAGTTTCAGAGATAAAATGTTTTCGAAGGGGAAAGGTATAACCGAGATCGTGCCGACCCAGGTGCAGAATCCGCCTCTTGCGCGGCTCTCGGTTCTCCTGCAGAATCCCTCTACCGTCAGCTCCGAGGTGAGCGGCGATACGATCACGATTACCGTAAAAGAGGAGCAGGGCGCTGCCGCTGTCGCAGCGGCCGAGGCAGCGAGCGGCAAGGGAGATGCCGCGGCGGCTGTCGTGCCGCCTGCTCCACACGACGACGAGGCGGCAGGCAGCAGCGATCCGGCAGAGCAAATAACGGAGATCGCGTTCAACAAAACAGCCGAAGGAGCGGAGCTGATCATCAAAGGCGACGGCGCTATGCCCGACCCCGCGGTATTCGAGCTCGAAGGGAAGATCATGGTGGATGTTCCCGGCGTCTCGATGAAGGCGCCGCTTCCGCAGGAGACGCCATCGCCCGTGAGGCGGCTCAGGCATAGAGCCGATGACGACAAAGTCAGGTTCGTCCTCGATATCGAAAAGGGCGCAGGCGTCGAGGTCGTGGCGCTCGACGATGAAGTGATCGTCGAAGTGCGGCACAAGGACAGGGGCGTAAAGAACAGGGACGGTCAGGGCAAGCCGATGGCGAGCTCCGATCAGGCGCGCGGCCTGGCCATGGTGAAAGAGACTCCTAAGTTGATATCGCTCGACTTCCAGGACGCCGATATCATTCCCATCCTGCGGCTCCTCGGCGATGTGAGCGGCTACAACATCGTCGTCCATCCGGACGTTAAGGGCAAGATCACGATGAAGCTCATGAACGTGCCCTGGGAGCAGGCGCTGGATATCGTCCTGAAGACCTTCGCCCTTGAGAAAATAATAGAGGGAAACATCATCCGGGTCGCGACGCTGAAGGCCTTTCAGGATGAGAAAAAGGCGGTCGCCGACACCAAGGAGGTCTTCGGCAAGGCGGAAGATATCGAGACGAAAGTGTTTACGGTGAACTACGCAAATGTCGAGAAAGTAAGAGAGTCTATTGATAAGGCGAAGGTGCTTTCACCGCGAGGAAATATCAGTTTCGATACAAGGACCCGCTCCCTGATCGTGAAGGATATTGCATCTTCCCTTGCTGATATACAATCGCTGGTGATAGCCCTTGACAAGCCTACCCCGCAGGTGCTCATCGAGGCAAGAATGGTAGAGGTCAATAAGAATCTCGCAAGGGACCTCGGGGTTCAGTGGGGCGTTGCGCAAACTGATGGGAGAGTGTCCTTTGGGGGGACGAGGGCGCCGGTAACTGACGTTTCGACGTATACTTCCTCTCCGGTAACGCAAGTGGGCACGGGCCAGGCTTCAGCGGGGACTACTGTCTCGCAGAATCTCCTCCCTCTTGTGGTCAATCTTCCTGCTGCAGTTGGACCTGGCGCGGGTGCAACCTTCGGGTTCGGCTGGCTTAACAAGAACGGAACCTTGATGCTTGATTTCAGGCTGTCTGCTCTTGAATCGAGCGGCAAAGGGAAGGTTGTCTCCAGCCCTAAGATCATGACACTCGAGAATGAGCAGGCGATCATACGGCACGGGGCGCAAATTCCGGTAACAACCAGAATGCCTGACGGCACCTTTTCGACGACCTATAAGGATGCGAATATCAAGTTGGCGGTTATTCCTCAAGTGGCTCCCGATGGTACGGTCCTGATGAAGCTCGAAGTAACTAAAGATGAACCTGACTTCTCTCGTGTTGATGAGCTCGGCAATCCTACCATTAATTCGAGAGCGGCAACAACACAGGTTCTGCTCAAGAGCGGGGAGACTATAGCTATCGGTGGAATACTCAAGAGTAACGAGACAGAAAGTGAATCAGCAGTTCCAGGAGTCTCGAGGATTCCGATCTTAGGTCGGCTGTTCAAGCGTGATACAAAAAGTGCAACAGTAGAGGAGCTTCTAATCTTTATTACACCAAGTATTGTTAATCAGTAAACATGCAGCAGATGGTCGCTCCGATTGTGATATGCGTCAGCTATCCCATATCGATCTCGGCTCGTCGAGGAGACGTACGCCGGTGAAGTAGCAGCAGAGCTCGTTGTTGATGTCGTTGATGAAGGAGCGCTCCTTCCCGTCCTGGAAGAGGATGCGCACGATACAGAACCCGCCCGGCAGGTCGGAATGCCGCTCTTCGACCACCTCACCTATTCCCCATGCGAAATACCTGATGTGCCTTACTCTATCACCGACCTGCAAGTACAATCTGCACTTCATTATCCTATTATAATTTCTCTCCGCTGCTTTTGTAAGGGGGAATAAAAATGAGCTGCGAAATGAAACACTTCCTTTTTCTCCGGAAGAACCCGGGAGAAAAACAGCTCGGGCGAAGAGGGCAACAGGAGCACGCGCCTGCTGTTCGCCGGGACTATCCGCCTCGGCCTAGCGTACGTAATACCCGTGCAGGGTATAGACGAAATGTCCCGTGATGGTGAGCGCGTCCTCCTTAACGCTCTCGGGAAGGGGCCAGAACGGTTCGGCGTCACGAAGGGCCCGCATCGCCGCTTCGTCGAGGCTCTTGTGCCCCGAGGTGCGTACCAGTTCGACGGCGCCGAGGCGACCGTCTTTCTTTATGGTAAACCGTATGTACAGATCGCCGTAGACTCCTCGCGCCGCAGCATCCATGGGATAGTTCCAGATACCCTCGATCTTCTCCTTGAGGCGTTGCATATACCCGAAATACCGGTAATCTTTCGTATCGAGGGTTATCGTGCTCCCTTGCTTCATCCCGCTGCTCTCATTCGTTGAGCGGTCTGCCTGCGCGAGGTCGCCGATCACCTCCTTATCGAAAAACTTTTCCCTGAATGTCTTGGGTCCGGGCTTTCCGGGAGACGCCTTTCCCGGTGATTCACCTGTTGCATCTCTTTCCGGTATCGTATCGTACGTTTCTGCAGGGCGTTTTGTATCGAGCCCCTGCCCTTCGGCAAGATTGTCCGGCCGTGCCCGCTCTTTTCCGCCCTGACCATCCCGGGGCATGCGCTGTTGCAGCGTGCCTTCCGACGATCCTTCCGACCGGCTGCCTTTGGGCACAGAGGAGAGCTCCCGAGGCGGCGGTAAATTCTTGGGCAGCTGCGGTATGACGGCCGGTCGTTCGCGCAGATCGTCTCCCGGGACCGCAGGGACTTTCCTCATCCTCTTCGGCGGCGTCCCCGGTCGCTGCGGGACCGTCTGCAGCTCCTCCGGGGTAACAATCCTGGCAGCGAACGGCTGCGGTGTCCGCTTCACCTGCTCTCGCACAAAGACGAATGCCGCAACAGCGACGAGGCAGTGCAGAATGAGGGAATACAACAGATACCGTTTCACGATAAGGTATTTTACCACAGCATTTTGGCATGAAATGAGCAGAAGTGATAAAAAAATATTTTTCCGCGAACATGTCGGAGCGGATACGATTTCTTCGCGCGAATTCTGCACAAAGCAAGAGCTGGAGCCGTTTTGCGCGGGATGAGGGACATGCTGTTCTTTGCAAGAGGTGCAGGCGGAGGATAAAAAAATGTTTGACATGTGCTGTTTTCTCTTGAACTTTTTGAAATGAATAGGTATATTTATTTACAAAAATTTAAGGAGGCTTCAGAATGGCAACAACGAAGAAACCTGCTGCAAAGAAGGCCGCAAAGAAACCCGCTGCAAAAAAGGCCGCAAAGAAACCTGCTGCAAAGAAAGCCGCAAAGAAGCCCGCAGCGAAGAAGGCTGCAAAGAAAGCCGCAAAGAAGCCCGCAGCGAAGAAGGCTGCAAAGAAAGCTGCAAAGAAGCCCGCAGCGAAGAAGACCGCAAAGAAATAGACCGCTGCTGAAGTTTTCCTGTGCATTGAGTTGTATGCGTCCGGCATACAGCTCAATGTGCAGGAAGCGTTGTTCCTTGCCTTCGTTTCCCCCCGAATGGTATCTTAAAAAGTGAACCTCTCGCGTTTTCAGAAACCAAGCCGCTACATTGATAGTGAGTATAATGCAGTAAAGCACCGGAACGGTCCTGCCTCCCCCCGCACCGTCCGCTTTGCCCTCGCCTTCCCCGATATTTACGATGTGGGCATGTCGCATCTCGGCCTGAGAATCCTGTATGGCCTCCTCAACAGTCATCATGCCGTGACGGCGGAGCGGGTCTTCTCGCCGTGGATCGACCTCGAGGCGTACCTGAAGAGCAATAAGCTCGCCCTTTCCTCGCTCGAGACGAGCACGCCGCTGCACCGGTTCGATGTCGTGGGATTCAGCCTCCAGTATGAACTGTCCTACACCACGGTCCTCGCGATGCTCCGGCTCGGCGGCATCCCGCTCCGCACGGAAGAGCGGCTCCAGACCCGCCGGGACCTTCCCCTCATCGTTGCGGGAGGTCCCTGCACGGTCAATCCTGCGCCGATGGCCCCTTTTATCGACGCCTTTCTGATCGGCGACGGCGAGAGGGCGGTGATGCAGCTCGCCGATGCCGTGAGCGCATGGAAGGAGAGCGGCGCCGGGCGCGAGGCCGGGCTCAGGGAGATAGCGAAGCTCGACGGGTTCTACGTGCCTCTCGTCCACGGCGCCGATGTGCGGGTGCGGCGGCAGTTCGTCGCCTCTCTCGATGATGCCCCGTATCCTGTGCGGCCGGTGGTGCCGTACACCTCCATTGTGCATGACCGGGTGACGATCGAGGTGTCGCGGGGATGCACCAGGGGCTGCAGGTTCTGCCAGGCGGGCATGGTCTATCGTCCTCTGCGGGAGCGTTCTCCCGAGAGGGTCCTCGCCATTGCGGAGGAGTCGCTGAGGGCGACCGGCCATGACGAGGTGTCGCTCACCTCGTTGAGCGCAGGAGATTACTCCTGCCTCCTGCCGGTCGTCAGAGAGTTCAACCGCCGGTACAGCGCTTCGAAAATAGCGCTCTCGCTCCCCTCGCTGCGGGTGGGCGCTGTCAGCCAGGACGTCCTGCGTGAGATACGGTCGATACGGAAGACCGGCTTTACCATGGCCCCGGAGGCGGCTACGGAGCGGCTGCGGAGCGTCATCAATAAGGATTTTAGTGCCGAAGACTACGAGCGGGCACTGAGGGCGCTCTTCGAAGAGGGGTGGCAGACGCTCAAGCTCTATTTCATGATAGGGCTTCCTACGGAGCGGGACGAGGATATAGAGGCGATCCCCGAAATGATCATGCAGGCATTGCGCATCGCCAAGAAGCATACGGGAAGGTTCGTGACGATCAATACCACGATCTCTCCCTTCGTTCCCAAGGCGCATACCCCTTTCCAGTGGTGCGGACAGATACGCCACGACGCAATGCGGCGAACGCTGCAGTATCTGAAAGAGGTGCTGGGCCGGAAGAAATTCAAGTACAAGGGCCATGACGACCGGATGAGCCTGCTCGAGGCGGTCTTCGCCCGGGGAGATGCGGGGCTCGCTCCGCTCATAGAGCAGGCGGCCGAGCTGGGGTGCAGGCTCGACGGATGGTCTGAAGTCTTCGACTTCGACCGCTGGCAGGAGGCGATGGACAGGACGGGCATCGATGCAGCGGCCTATGCCGAGCGATGCTACGCAAAAGAGGAACGGCTTCCCTGGGATACGATAGACATCGGCGTAAAAAAAGAGTACCTCTACAGCGAGTACGAACGGGCGCTTTCAGGGGAGCGGTCTCCCGATTGCCGGCAGTCGTGCATCGGCTGCGGCCTGAAGTGCGCTGGGGAGAACGCGCCGGCGCCGTTCGGGAACGCGGAGGGTGCTCTCTCCATGGAGAAGAAAGCGCCGGAAACAGGACCGGAAATAGCGAAGGTCCGTGTCAGGATGGAGTTCTCGAAAGCCGGCGTGCTGCGGTATCTCTCGCATCTCGAGGTGACGACCGCCCTCATACGCGGGTTTCGGCGGGCGGGGATCCGCTTCGATTTCTCCAAAGGGTTCCACCCTGCGCCTAAGGTCTCGTTCGGCCCCTCCCTCCCCACCGGCATTGCGGGAGAGCGGGAGTATCTCGATATAGAGGTTTTTACCCCCTTTGATATAGAATCATATATGCCGAAGGTGAGGGCATCCATGCCCGAAGGGATCGAGATCAGGCGGATGGCGGTCATCCCGGTGCATGAGCCCTCGCTGAGCACGTTCGTCACCAGGTACGCGTATACCGTGTCGATCGATCGCGGGCAGTATGCCGCGTGCGCCGGACAGGTGGCCGCGCTGCATGAGCGGCTGCAGAACGGCGAAGCGCTGATCGTGCAGCGCGACGATAAAGCCGTTGATATCGCGCCCTGCATCGAGACTATGGAAATGGATGCGGCAAACGAAGAGACGGGCGAAGCCTCACTGGCCCTGATCCTCAGGGACTACGAGACGGTTAAGGCGAGAGTCGGGGAAGTTGTCGAGGCGGTGACCGGGTTGAACGCACGGGACCTCGCCATCACCAGAACGGCCCTGTACGGCTGGCGAGACGGGTGGGTGGCGCCGCTCTGAGACGCGGCCCGGCAGCCTGTCCCCTATCCGCCCGCTGGTCTGCCTGCATTCTGTCTGCGAGCTGCCTACTATAGAGATGAATGGAGAAGCATAGATGACCGGAGAATTGCTGATCAATGTGACGAGAGAAGAGAGCAGGGTTGCGCTCCTCGAGGGCGGTCAGGTCGTCGAGCTGTATATCGAACGGAAGCGCGATGCGAGCCTGGTTGGCAATATCTACAAGGGGCGGATCCTGAAGATACTGCCGGGTATGCAGTCCTCCTTTGTCGATATTGGCCTCGAAAAGGCCGCCTTCCTGTATGTGGCCGATATCATGACCGACATGGATGAGTACTACGCGGCGTTTCTCGATGCGGAGACGGAAGAGCAGGATCTCTACGAAGGGGCCGAGCGCTTCAGGGCGGCGCTGCCTATCGAGGAGCTCATACAGGAGGGGCAGGAGATCATCGTGCAGGTCTCGAAGGACCCCATCGGCACGAAGGGCGCCCGGGTCACCTCCTATATCACGCTCCCGGGCAGGTATGTCGTGCTCATGCCGAATGTCGAGCATGTGGGCATCTCCCGGAGGATAGAAAACGAAGAAAACCGTGCCCGGCTGAAGGCCGTTGCCGCCGAGCTCAAGCCCAAAGGGTTCGGCGTGATCATGAGGACCGCCTGCGAGGACGCGACGGTGGACGAGATCAAGCGCGACCTCGAGTTCCTCCTCCTCCTCTGGGAGAACATACAGAAGAAGAAAGACCGGGTCTCCGCACCCGCACTCCTCTACAGCGACCTCGACCTCGTGTTCAGGAGCGTACGGGACTTCATGAGCCAGGAAGTGGAGCGGCTGGTGATCGATTCGGCCGAGGAGTACGAGCGGTTGAAGGAGTTCGCCGGCGCCTATTTCCCGAGGCTCATCGACAAGATAGAGCTCTACGAGGGCAGAGAGCCGCTCTTCGACGCCTTCGGCATCGAGATGGACATATCCCGCGCCCTGGGGCGCAAGGTGTGGCTGAAGTCCGGAGGCTATATCGTCATCGACCAGACCGAGGCGATGACGGTCATCGATGTGAATACCGGCAAATTCGTCGGCAAGGAGAACCTCGAAGACACGATCCTGAAGACGAATATCGAGGCGGTCAAGGAGATCGCCTACCAGATACGGTTCAGGAATCTCGGCGGGATTATCATCACCGACTTCATCGATATGGAGAAGCCCGAGAACCGGGAGAAGGTCTTCAAGGCCTTTGTCGAGGCGATGAAGAGGGACCGGGCGAAGAATACGATTTATACCATCTCGGAGCTGGGGATCATCCAGATGACGAGGAAGCGCGTGCGGGAGAGCCTCGGCCGCGTCCTGTGCGAGCAGTGCCCGTATTGCGAAGGGAAGGGGTTCATCAAGTCGACGAGGACCGTGGCCTACGAGATATTCAGGAAGCTCAGGAAGATGAACCTCGGCAGCGGTACCATGGCGATGATCAAGGCCCATCCCGCTGTCGCGGAGCTCCTCTCCTACGAAGAGCGGCAGGGTATCGAGGAGATCGAGGGCGCCTACGGGATTCAGCTTATCATCAAGGAAGACCTGCGTTTTCACCAGGAAAACTACGAGATAACGGTCCTCTGACAGCCGTGGCAGATACCTATCAAAAGCTCCTCGCCCTTCTGCGGGAGATGCCTTCCGTTCTTCTCGCCTACTCGGGAGGCGTCGACAGCACCTTCCTGTTAAAGGCGCTCGGGGACTCCGGGGTCCGCTCCCTCGCGGTCATAGCCGTCTCGGCGACCATGCCCGAACGGGAGCGGCGCGAGGCGGAGGAGACGGCGCGGCTGCTCGGCGCCGACTGCAGGGTTATCACTACCGACGAGCTGAGCAATCCCGACTTCGTCCGCAATCCCCGCGACCGCTGCTTCTATTGCAAGGACGAGCTCTTTTCCCGGCTTGCCGGGATCGCCCGTTCGGAAGGATATGCCGTTATCGTCGACGGCAGCAATGCCGATGACCTCGCGGACTGGCGGCCAGGCCGCAGGGCCGGCCAGAAGCATGGCGTCAGGAGCCCCCTCATCGAAGCGGGCCTGGCGAAGCAGGAGATCAGGGAGCTGTCGCGGGCGCTGGGATTGCCCACCTGGTCCAAGCCTGCAGCCCCGTGCCTTTCATCCCGCTTCCCCTACGGGACCGAGATAACCCTCGAAGGGCTCAAGCGGGTCGAGCAGGCCGAAGAGATATTGAGGGAGCTGGGATTCGGGGAGCTGCGGGTCAGATCCCACGGAAGCCTCGCCCGCATCGAGGTGCCGAAACACCAGATCGAGCGCTTTTTCGAGAGGAACCTGCGGGAGACCGTGACGGACAGGCTGAAAGCCCTCGGCTTCACCTACGTGACCGTAGACCTCGGGGGCTTCGTAAGTGGAAACTTCAACTTTTAAAGTTTTACAATAGAAGAACGGTTTGCTATGAGAACGATGCGCTCTATAACCTCCTGCCGGACGGATATCCATCCGCTCTCGACCCTCTGCCGCGAGTCTGTGTCGATAGCCTCCGCTCACGCGGGGTAAGCCATGCAGGTACTCCACGATACCGCTGCCGGCGCTCCGGCAGGCCCCGCGGCCAGCGCCTCTGATGATAAAGCATGCGGCGCGCCGGCTGCCGGTCCGCTCGAGAGCTGTGTGCGCTGCGGGAGCTGCAAGGCACAGTGCCCTACCTATGCGGAGGATGCTGCCGAAGGGATGGGCGCTCGCGGAAGGGTTATGCTCCTCATGCAGCTGGCCGAAGGGGCGCTGGAGCCCTCGGAAACGCTTGAGCACCGGATCTTCAGCTGCCTTCTCTGCGGCGCCTGCACTGCGTCGTGTCCCCTCGGGGTCGATGTCACCGAGGCGCTGTATGAGGGGAGAGCGCGGCTCAGGAGACTCAGAAAATCGAAGGATTTTCTCGGCCTCGGCCTCCGCCTCGGGCTTAAACGCGCGCCGTCGAGCATTAAGGTCCTCAGGTTCTTCCAGGATATGGGCGAGGTCTTCCCCCTGCACCGCATCCCGCCCTTCAGGCAGCTGAAAGCGCTCGGCATCATTGCACCCGATGCCTCGCTGCGGGACGGGGCTTCGCTCTACAAGGCAGCCAGGCCGAAGGCGCGGATCGCCGTTTTCGCGGGCTGCACGGTGAATTTCCTTTATCCGCATATCGGGTATGCATTGATACGGAGTCTTAACGCATTGCACTACGATGTCGTCCTGCCGAAGGGCGAAGTCTGCTGCGGAGCGCCGCTGCGGGGCCTCGGGTTCGAGGACGATGCGATCGAGATGGCGGAGCGGAATCTCGCGGTATTCAGAAAGATGAACGTCGAGGCGGTGATCGGGCTCTGCCCTACCTGCGTCCATACTGTCCGGGATGAGTACCGGAAGAGGGGGGGAGACGGGATCGACAACGCGGTGGAGGTGGCGCGGTTCTTCAGCGACAAGGCGCCGCAGCTCCACGCTCTCAAAGGCAGGACGGAGGGAGGGCAGCAGATTGTCTACCATGAGCCCTGCCACTCCCGTTATAGCCTGAGCTCCGGAAAGGAGCCCCAGCGCCTTCTGGCCTCACTGGGAGTCCCGCCCGTCGAGGCAGAGCAGGGCTGCTGTGGATTCGGAGGCCCTTTTAGGGTATTATATCCGGACCTCGCCGAGGCGCTTCTGGAGAAACGCGCTGCCGCGTACCGGCATGCAGAGGTGATCGCCACTTCCTGCCCTAATTGCATACTCCAGCTCAGAAGCGGAATGAAGGATAAGAGCATAAAACACCTCATCGAAGTGATCGATGAAACGATAACGGGATAACGGTTCCGGCATAAGGAGACGGTACGGCGATGAAGAGAAAGACGATTGCGAAAAAGCTCGATATACTCACCCCCCAGAGGCTCGAGAGCGGCGACCGGCCGCAACGGATGCGCCTCGAACGGAGGACGAGCTGCGTACGCTGCGGCAAATGCTGCACCGCGAGCAGCCCCTCCCTGATGAAGGAGGATCTGCCGCTGTTCGTGGCGGGAGTCCTCTCCTGCGATACGACGTATACGATACGCGACGGCGAGCGGGTGCGCTCCCGCCAGGACGGCGCCGTGTATGAATCGTTCACGGAGCTGATAAAGCTGAAAGAGGGCGAGGGGACGGGCGGCTGCATGTTCTACCGGGGAAAGGAAGGCTGCAGCATCTACGAGCATCGGCCCTCGCAATGCAGGGCCTACAAGTGCTGGGCCCCCGAAAACCTCTACGAGGGACTGGAAGCATCATCCCTGAAACGGCGCGATCTCTTCGCTTCGGTCGACCTGCTCCTGGAGGTGATGAACAAGCACGATGAAAAGTGCTCCTACCGGAGACTCGCCGACGCCTTCGACCGGCTTGCCGGGGGCGACGAGCAGGCGGTCGAGGAGATCATGGATATGCTGCAGTACGATACCTATGCCAGGCCGTTCCTGCAGGAGAGATTCAGTGTTCCCGAGAGCGCCCTGGACCTGATACTCGGAAGACCGCTCGCGGAGCGGATCGCTGAGTTCGGCTTCAGAGTCGTTCGGCAAGGAGACGACTACGTTGTGATGCCCATAGAGGATACGCCGGAGAACGAGCCGGGAAAGGAGAAGGAGGCAGAATGAAATTTTTTATCGATACCGCTAATATCGAAGAGATCAAGAAGGCCTGGGAGGTCGGTGTGATCGACGGCGTGACGACCAATCCCTCGCTGATCGCCAAGGAGAAGAGGGAGCCTGTTGCGCTCCTCAGGGAGATATGCGGCATCGTCGACGGTCCTATCAGCGCCGAGGTGATCGGGCTCACGGCCGAGGGGATGGTGAACGAGGCTGAGGAGCTCGCCAGGATCCACGAGAATATCGTCGTCAAGATCCCCATGACCGAGGACGGGCTCAGGGCGGTGAAGCGCCTTGCGGCAGCGGGAATCAAGACGAATGTCACGCTCATCTTTTCCCCGAGCCAGGCGCTCCTCGCGGCCAAGGCGGGAGCGACCTATGTGAGCCCCTTCGTCGGGAGGCTCGACGATATAAGCCATGTCGGCATGGACATCATCGACGATATCAGGGTGATCTTCGAGAACTATATGTTCACCACCGAGATCATCGTCGCGAGCATCAGGAACCCGCTCCATGTGGTCGAGGCTGCGAAGATCGGCGCCGACGTCGCCACCATCCCCTACAGCGTCATCGCCCAGCTCGCCAGGCACCCGCTCACGGATATCGGCATAGAGAAGTTCCTCAAGGATTGGGAGAAAGTGCAGGGGAAATGAGTGACGAGTGGGTCGAGGTCTTCGTCACCGCCGATGCTCTCGAAGCGGAGATGATCAAGGACCTCCTCGAGAGCGGCGATATCCCGGTTGCGCTCCGGTCCTCCAAGATACGCCCCTATCCGGTCAATATCGGCAAGATCGGGGAGATACGGATACTCGTCAGAAAGTCCGATAAAGAGGTCGCGGAGCAGGTGATCAACGGGATGCCGCCGGGTGATACGCAGGGGGAATCCCAGGGCTCATGAGAGACCAGGGGACGATACTCATCAACAACGCGCGAGCTATCGCGCAGGAGACGGGCAGCCATATCGATGGTTTCTCAAATCCATACTTTTCCGAGGATAGGAACATCGTCGTCGTCTCCGAGAGCACCGGGAGGGTGACGCTCTTCGAGGAGGGGCGGGTCATCTCGACCCTCGAGCCGGTCATCAGCAGGCGGCTCGTCTAGCCGTCGTATTCAGCGACGGACTGCATTACAGCTTCCGGATCACGCCGATCACCTTACCGGCTACCACCACCTCATCGGCATCGTAACGCACCGGCTTCATGGTCTTGTTTTCGGGCTTGAGGAGCACGGTGTGCTTCTCCTTGAAGACCCTCTTCACCGTCGCCTCATCGCCGACGAGGACCACGCCGATCTCGCCGCTCTCGATGGTGCGCTGCTGTTTGACGATGACATAGTCGCCTTCGAAGATGCCCGCCTCGACCATGCTGTCTCCGGTCACCCGCAAGCAAAAGGAGTCCGCTGCTGGGAAGAGCGACGCATCGACGAGCAGATGGGCATCGACGTCCTCTGCTGCCAGGACAGGCCTCCCGGCCCGTATGGTTCCTGCAACGGGAAGCAGGGAGCCTTCCCGAGGGGTGAAGCCGACGATCTCGATCCCCCGCGAGATAGCGGGATTGAGGCGGATAAAGCCCTTTCTCTCGAGGGCCCGCAGGTGTCCCCGGGCTGCAGCCCAGAGAAAGCCGAAATGCTCCCCGATCTCCCGCACCGTAGGCGGGTAACCGTTCTTCTTAACGGAGGAGACGAGGAAATCGAGCACCTTTTTCTGCTGGACAGTGAGCTCTTTCATATATACATTTGTATACTAAGAGGCGGGCGCCTGTCAAGATGAGGCGCGGTTTGGCATACGCGCCGGTAGGTAATTAGAATAAAGCAGTACGTGTTTGCGTTCAGGAGGGCTATGGCGGAGCGACTCTTCATTCACCACGACGGCGCGCTCGGGGACGTGCTGCTTTCGCTCCCTGCCTTCTCCCTGCTGGGAGGGGGAGGAGAGCGTCTTCATCTGGCGGGGAGACCGGATGTCGCGGGCTTTTTGCAGACTGCCGGGGTCGTTGCCGGGGCTCACGACAGCGGCAGCAGCCTGTTCTCGTCGCTGTATGCCGGGAGGCCGGATAATGCGGCGAAGGCCTTCTTTGCAGGATTCGATAGGGCTGTTGTTTTTACCAGGGGCCGCGATGCGGTGTTCGTCGAGACGCTGCGGTCGCTGCTCCCGCGTACCGCGGTCGTGACTACGATTCCCCCGGAAGGAGAGCGGATGCATGTCTCTGCGTTCCGCATGCAGCAGATAGCAGCGCCCGGACGATACCGGCACCGGGGTCTGCCGAGTTGCGCGCTTGAAATTCCCGCACCGTTCAAGGAGAGGGCACGGGCATTGCTCGCCCGCAAGGGCTATGACGGCAGGAGCAGGCTGGTAGCGATGCATCCCGGGAGCGGGGGGAGACGAAAGTGCTGGCCCTTCGAGAGTTTCATCAGCCTTGCTGCGCATATCAGGGCTGCCGGCGACTTCTTTTTCGTCTTTCTCTCGGGACCCGCCGAGGAGAGCGCGGCGACGGCGGCGCTCGCGGTCTATGCGGAGAGCAACCCCGGCGTCCTCCATGTCCCTGGTGAAGAGCTGGCCATAGTCGCCGCCCTGCTGCAGTCGTGCTCGCTCTACATAGGAAACGACTCGGGCATAACCCATCTGGCTGCCGCAGCCGGCGGGAAGGTGCTCGCCCTCTTCGGCCCCACCGACCCGGGGCTCTGGAGCCCTCCCGGAGATCATGTCCGGGTCGTGGCCTCCGGGCATGCGTGCGCTCCCTGCGGTCTGCAACCGCTGCACCGAGTACAGGAATGCGGGCAGGAGTGCCTCAGAGATATCGGCGTGGGGCGGGTGATGGACGCGATCGGCGCCTTTGCATAGCCTCGACGCCGCGTCCGCAGGGGGACAGCTTAAAGTCGTGCGCCGATGCCGACGCCGAACGATATCGGCAGGGAGCGGTACCCTCTGGGCTCGATCAGATGGATCTCTCTGCCTCTCATCATCAGGTAGGGATAATCGATCTCATCGAGACGGCGCGTCTGCCTTCCGATAACTTCTCCTGCAACGGTTATCTCTTTCCCGCGCGAATAGATCGCGGTGTCGAGGTAGCCGCCGTACAGGACAAGGAACCTGCCGTACGAGGCATCCACGTCTTCGGGCCTGCCCCGGCTGTCGAGGGGCTTCTGCACCACTTCGATGTAGGTCCCCTCTTTCGTGTTTTTGGAGCCGACGATGACGCCCCCGAGTATGACGACCTCGCCCTTGTACGCATCGGGGTTGCCGAGGAGCGTTGCCGGGGGGACATCCCGCGCCTTGTCCCGCAGGCTATCGGAAACGACATGCGCACAACCGGCGAGGAACAGGACTCCCAGAACCATGATGAGCACGTGGCGCTTCATGAGGTAATTATAGCCGAATTCACAGTGCAAGTATATCGCCGGTCTCATCGCTTACAATGCTGCGGAAAATCACGTATAGTAGTTTTAGGAGGGCCGGAATGAGAAAGGAGGGCATGCTATGAAGCTCCGGGAGAAAGTGGCGCTGGTGACCGGCGGAGGGCAGGGGATCGGCAAGGCCATCGTGAAGCGGTTCCTCGAGGAAGGGGCGGGCGTCGTCGTCGCGGACGTCGACGAAGAGGCGGGAAGAGAGACCGAGCAGGAGCTCTCCGGCATCGGCTCCCTCGCATTCGTGCCTGCCGATGTGGCGGTCGAAAAGGATGTGGAACATGCCGTAGCGCAGACAGCGGCCCGGTTCGGGAGGCTCGACATCCTCATCAATAATGCCGGCATCTTCTCCAGCGCTCCCCTGGAGCGGCTTTCCCTCGATGCATGGAACCGGATCATCGCCGTGAATCTTACCGGAGCGTTCCTTTGCGCCAAGCATGCCGCCCCTCTGCTCAGGGAGCGCGGCGGCGCGATCGTGAATATCGCTTCTACGCGGGCATTGATGTCGGAGCCCCATACCGAGGCGTATGCCGCATCCAAAGGAGGCGTGGTCGCCCTGACGCATGCGCTCGCCGTGAGCCTTGGCCCCGCCATACGGGCGAACTGCATCAGCCCGGGGTGGATAGAGGTGAGCGGGTGGAAAAGGCGGAGCGCCAGGCATGCTGCGTCGCTCAGGGAGGCGGACCACCGTCAGCATCCTGCCGGAAGAGTAGGAGCACCCGAGGATATTGCGTCATTGACGCTCTACCTTGTCTCTGAAGAGGCCTCTTTTGTCACCGGAGCCAACTTCGTTGCCGACGGCGGCATGACGAGAAAGATGCTGTATATCGAGTGAGTCACTGTAAGCATAGGGCATTCCGGAGCTCCACGATGAGCCGGTGCAGCGCTGTTACATGGCACAGTCTTGTGCCGGTACAGGTGTGTGTCATGTCTCACTGTATGTTGATGCAAGCGGGTAAGGAACTTTTTTTACCCCGGCAGCGCTTTCCCTCCTCATTCCGGCCAAAGTCGGGTGCAATACCAAACGGATAGTATGGTCTGCTCCGCGAGCGCTCGGGCGGGCATGCCGATTCTGGCATACAAGTTGCAGCTATACGATTCAGGAAACCAAAAAACCGAAAAAAAGGAGGAAATGTATGAAAGGTGTAAAGCGTCTGCTTGCGGTAGCGCTGATAGCGCTTATGGTAACAGCAGTTCCCTCACTGGTAGTTTACGCCAACGGCACGGCCTCATCGATGGGCGCGTCGGACAGCAGCACCAGGGGAGCAGCGACGGATGTCCCTTCCGGGTCTGACGGGGTACTGCACGATGTCCCTGCCGAGACTATGGAAAGAGGAGCCACGGCTCCCCCCAATGAGGGACAGGTAGGCGGGATGGGATACGGCAGCGCTCCCGGGTATCCTCCGGCATCGGGACCCGGAAATGTGCCTCCCTTTATGGAGGAGAGCGGCGCGACGAGGGGAGAGGACACACAGAACGGAACGACGAGGGGCGGCGACACCTCTGGAAGCATGGGCGGAACTGCGGGTACTGCCGACTCGATGAGAGGATCCGGCATGCAGCAGGATCGGTCCATGATGCAAGACCGGTCGATGATGCAGGACCAGTCCATGCAGCGCGGCGCAGCAGCGGACGCATCCATGAGAGGAGATTTCCGGAGCTCGTACCAGCAGGGATACTCCGAGGGCTTCACCGACGGCTTCGGCAAGAGCGAGGCGCAGCACGGTTCCATGATGGGAGCCCCGAGGGGAGACATGAGAGGCGCCGGCATCGGGGACTTCACATCGCAGCATGGATGGATCCAGGGATACCAGGACGGCTATACGCAAGGTTTCAAAATGGGATTGCAGTAACGTGTCTGTTCAGCGCAGTAACCACTACCGAGAATAACCGCCTCGATCCCTCAACAAGGCCTGAACACAACCAGCAGAAGCCCGCACTCACGGTGAGTGATTCTCTACTCCCCTAAGGATTCCAAACCAGCGGCTTTTACAACAAACTCTACCTGAGGAAGGAGACCCTATCATGAAGAGAGCTGAGCAAGTGCTCATAGTTGCCATTACTGTGTTTGCCGTTGCGGTGCTGTCATCCCTGACGGCATATGCCGAGTGGACCGACAAGGGCTGCATCGGAGGGCCGGACAGCAGCACGAGAACGAATATATCGGCTGTATCGACGAGAGGCGGAAATGCCTCCGGTGAAACGTCGCCCGGCATTCAGCACAATGTCCCTGCTGAAACGCAGAGAGTGGAAGACGGCGCAACCCGGGGCACTGATGTCGGCGCTGCCGGGTATGGCAGCGCTCCCGGGTATCCCCCGACGGCGCAGCCGGGCAATGTTCCTCCGTTCAATGCACCGGCTGACAGTTCGATGCGGGGCTCCGGCGCACAGCAGGATCGGTCCATGATGCAAGACCGGTCGATGATGCAGGACCAGTCCATGCAGCGCGGCGCAGCAGCGGACGCATCCATGAGAGGAGATTTCCGGAGCTCGTACCAGCAGGGATACTCCGAGGGCTTCACCGACGGCTTCGGCAAGAGCGAGGCGCAGCACGGGGACTTAGGGGCGGCTACACGGGGAGGCATGATGAGAGGCCACCCGATAAGCGAGGCGCAGAAGGGGTGGCTGAAAGGCTACCGGGACGGCTACCGGGAGGGCTTCAAGGCCGGGGCGCCCGGACTCCAGTAAGCCGTGATATTCACCCGCGGGGCGGCGCGAGAGACCGCCGCAAGATAGCGGATAACACGGTATGCGACAATATAACGTGGTTATCAAAACCATGAAGGCAGGATACAGTAATTGAGCAGCTTCATTTGATAGGGTTTGCTTATCAAAGCCCCCGCACGAGGGGAGCTCAGCGGCGTGCGCCGCTGAGATGAAGTAAAGCAAAAGTACTGTATCCTGCCCTTTCGTATCTTGTCAGTACAGCAGGGTCTGCTCCCCGGAAGATTACGACCCCGGCTGTTCTGCAGAGCAAAGAGCTAAGGAGGTAATGTTCATGAGACGAACGCACCTATTCATTATTACGATTGCAGCAGCCTTTGTGGTCGGTATGCTTCTGGTCCCTCCGGCCGCGCAACAGGCATGGGGAGGGGACTACGGCACGCCGCGCGGCACTGAAAGCGGTACCGGCAGCGCAGCGATGGACTCCTCGGGGACCTCATCAGGATCGATGCGCGGCGGCGCCGATAGCGAATCATCGGGATCCGATACGCGAGGGAGGACCAACTTCCAGGATACCCCTACCTGGAGAGGAACCGACCCGTACGGGACGACTAACGGGACGACCGGCACCACCAGGGGAGACGGTGTACAGGACGGCACTACGAGAGACGGCGGTACTACAGAAGGCGCTACCGGCACCGGTACCGACGCGGGAACGGACACAGGGACCACGCGGGGTGGTGACATCGGCACCGAATCGTTTGAGCGGGGCAGCATGGGGACTCCCGATTCGGGTATCGGGACGACTGACGGCGCTGCCGGGACGGGCGGAACAGGGGCGACCGATGATACGACCGGCACTACGCGGGGCGGCGCTGACCTTGAAGGCGGCAATACCCAGCTTGACTCTCTTGACGGCACCACGCGGGGCGACGGTACGATGAATGAAACAACAGGCGACACCGGCACGACCGGAGGCGGTACCGATAGGGGAACTGCCGGCGGTACCACGGGAGGCGACGCTGCAGGCAGCGGTATGTAGCGCTTCGCTAATGAGTAATTCCGTCACTATGATGAACCAATAAGGAGACCGACTATGAAAAGATCAATGATCCTTCTCGGTATGCTTGCAGTTGCCGTACTTGCGCTCTCGACGGGCTTCTCGTCTGATGCATATTCCTCGACCATGCTTGACAGGAGCACGGACCTCGCCATGGGCGGCGGGCAGCGGGGTGAGGAGCAGGAGACCACCAGGGGCACGCAGCCTCCTCCGGGTGAAGGGACTTCCGGAACAACCGGCGGAACAACCGGGCAGACAGGGACCGGTACAGGCACGGACACGGGAACGGGGACTACGAGAGGTACAGGGGATACCGAAACCGGTACGGGCACCGGCACGATGAGAGGCGGTGATACGGGGACGACCGACAGCACGACCCCGGGAACGACCGGCGGTACGACACGCGGCAGTGGTACGCAGAGCGGCACGGGAGGAAGCTCGGGCAGCTCCAGCCGTTACTAGGAGAGGGGAGAGGCGACTTCTCTTTCCCGGTACGTAACGGGTCCTGCCCGTTGCGTGCCGGGGCATACAAGAAGGGAGGCCCTGCCATGGGCCTCCCTTCTTGTATGGATCGTACTGAGCGCTGCCATCCTGCAGCGCTCAGGTGTATCCCAGCTCATCGCTTTCCTGGTAGAGCGGTGAGGACGAGCTGTAGAGCTCGATTTCCGCTTCGGCAGCGCGCCGCTCATGGATGCCGCCGAGCACCGAGCCGGCTACGAGCCCCGCTGCAGCACCGATAACGCCTCCCCGCGACGGGCGCTCCGGATCGGCCAGCACTCCCAGGGCGGTCCCCACTGCGGTCGATGCCCCGATCCAGAGAAGATACCGTACGCTGATCATGTCCCCTTCTCTCCTGCTCATGAAGCTGTCCTGCGAATCCTTTCGAGCGCGGAGAGCGCCTCGCGGTGCTCGAAGGGGTAGTACTCGGACGTAAAGACCTTCAGTGCATCGTCGTATGCGCGAGCTGCCTTGGTCAGATACTCTTCCTTATCGATGAACTTTGAAAGCCGGCGATAGAGAGTGCCGAGGCGGTACTGCAGCGAAGCATAGTCGTACGGATGGGCGAGGATGGTTTTTATCGTGAGCGCCTCGCCGTAGGCATGAAGAGCGGCGCGTACCGCCCCTTCCTCCTCCTTCACTTCGAGGATCGCTGAAAGTACGTCGCCGATGCGCTCTTGTACCGATGCATAGTCGAGGGGAGCGCTTTCAGGACGGTACACGTTCAGCGCTTCACGGTACGCGCCCGCGGCCCTGGAGAGATTTTCCTCCTTATCCCTGTGCTCGGCGAGGGCGCGGCAGGCATCGCCCCGCTTGAGCTGTGTCTCTGCACAAGCGAGCGGATGGGCCTCGACGGTAGAGACGCGCAGCGCCCTGTCATATGCCCGGATGGCGTCGACGAGCGGCTCCGGCTCGTGCCTGAGCTCGGCGAGGGTCCTGCAGCAGTCGCCGATTGCCCGTTGTGCAAACGCGTACTCCTGGGGGAAAGTCTCGGCCGTCTGGACCCTCAGCGCCTCCTCATAGGCGTCGACCGCCTTCAGGAGGTTCTCCTCCTGGCTGCGGAGCTCGGAGAGTGAACGGTAGAGAGTGCCGAGCATGCTGCAGGCCGCTCCGTAATTGAGAGGATAGGTTTCGAGGGTGTATATCCTGAGCGACTCCTCGAAAGCGCGGGTCGCCTTGCCGAGGCAGTCCTCCTTACTGCGGAAGTCTGCGAGCGCCCTGTAGGCATGGCCGAGATTCGTCAGCGCCATTGCGTAATTCACCGGGAAGGCGTCTGCTGTGTATACCTTGAGCGATTCGGTAAAGGCGTTGACCGACTTGGCAAGGTACTTCTCTCTCTCTTCGAATTCCGCCACCCTGAAGCAGACGTCGCCCCGGCTGTACTGGATCAGGGCATAGTCGTCGGCATCCTGCTGGAAGGGCGTATACCGGAGCGCCTCCTCGTATGCCTGGAGCGCCTTCAGCAGATGCTCGTGGGGCGACCGCGAGAGCGCCATGTGCGCGTAGCAGTTCCCTTCGCTCTTTTTGATGCGGGCGTACACCCCCGTATCCCACTCTTTCCGGAAATTGAGGAGGAGGTCGCTGTAGATCGCCAGGGCATCCCTGGGCATGTTCTCTTTGAGCAGCATATCGGCCGTGTCGAGCCGGCTCATGAGCTTGCTCCGGTAGAGTTTTTTCCTTCTGTTATCGGAAAGGTAATAGACGATGCCCAGTATGATGCTGGCGGTCAGTGCTCCGAGTACGCCGCCGATCAACCCAACGACCCATCGGCTCGGGTCGAAACCGTCGAAAGCCATCGATTGCCGCTCCTTGAGAAGTCCCCCGAACACGCCGCAGTGCACGATGCTGATCCCTCCGGCGTTGTGCATATATTACCAGGTTGACCGTATATGTTCAATCGCGGAAGCCTCCCGAACTTGACAGGTGCGGTAAAAGGGGCTATGGTTTAAGTAAAGAAAATAGTAGTGGCCTGTGTTCCGCAAGGGAGAGCGTTACCGTAGTGTGGAGCGTACGTCCGACAGCGCACTGAGGTGCATACACGCTTCTCTTTCTCTCTCTCCTAATAAAGCTTTCCCTGAAATCTCCAGTCAGCGATAACCCGGCGGTCCTTAACAAAGGCAGCATCACCGAGGCAGGGACTAACCATGGAGCGATAGTGAGCGCCGCTGAAGCCGCATGACCTCTCCAGCGATGCCGGCCCTATTGTCAGCAGCCTTAACAGCTAGGTGGGGCCGTCGCGGGGCGGGCGGAATGCTCTCTGAACGGTATGTTCTGGCAGTGGAACCGAAAACGGCAGCGATGATTTTAAACGTCCATAAGGAGGTGCTTGGTATGGCGTACGATCCGGTGTGCAAGATGGAGGTCAGCGAGAACGAGACGCAGTATACGAGCCAGTACGGAGGGAAAACCTACTATTTCTGTTCGTCGGGCTGTAAAACCGAGTTCGATGCATACCCGGAGCGGTTTGCGACGGCAGAGAGCGCCGCCAGGACCATAGGAGTGGAAGGGGGAGCGGCAGGGTATGGCGCCGGCGCCTCAGCAAAAGGAAAGGCATCGGAGACCTACCAGAAATTCAGGGAGAGCCAGACGTACCAGAAGGCCCTCGGCAAGGGGCATGAATTGACAGACAAGGCAAAAGGCCAGGCCAGGACCATGATCGACAAGCAGCGCGACCGCAGCTCCAGTATGCTGGGAAGCGTGGCTTCCGCGTTACGGCAGACAGCCCAGCAGCTCCAGTCGCAGGAGCAGGGCTCGATCGCCCGCTATGCGGACAGCGCTGCCGCCAAGGTGGACCAGCTCTCGGGGTACCTCCGCGACAAGGATGCCGACCAGCTCATCGGCGAGGCGGAGCGCATGGTGCGGCGCCGGCCGGCAGTCTTCCTGGGTGGAGCCTTCGCGCTCGGATTCGCCCTTTCGCGGTTTCTCAAGAGCTCCGGCATGCGTGCAGGCAGTCCCGGCGGCCACGGCGGATCAAAGAGCTATTCCGCGGGGATGAGCGCATGACGGGGGGCTCATGCAGTGTTAAACGGCAAAGGCCTTAGCAGGGAGGCCCTAGCAGGGAGGAATGACTATGAATCACACGCGCGAAGAACAATCGCTCGGCGAGCTTCTCTCGGATCTCTCCCAGGAGACGCAGAGACTGTTTCGCCAGGAGGTCGAGCTCGCAAAGACGGAGATGTCGCTCAAGATGTCTCACGTACTAAAGGATATTGCCTTTCTCGCCATCGGCGGCGCGGTCGCCTATGCGGGATTGCTGGCGCTGATAAGCGCCGTCATCCTCGGCCTCGGCACGGGAATCCCCTGGTGGCTTTCGGCGCTCCTTGTCGGTGCGGTTGTCGCAGGGATCGGCTATGTGCTGGTGAAGAAGGGTATGGACGATCTCAAGAGAAAGGAATACGTGCCGAAGCAGACCCTTGAAACGATTAAGGAGGACAAACGATGGCTGAAAGAGAAGATGTGAATGTGGTCCGCAGCCGGAGAGGGGCTGCCTATACGGCGCCGCGCGGCGGAGCGGCTTCCGGAGGCGGCGAAGAGCGAAACCCGGATGAGATCAGGTCCGATATCGAACAGACAAGGGCCGAGCTGGGCGACACGGTCGAAGCGATCAAGGAGAAGTTCTCATCCGAGCACATGAAGGCTCAGGTCAAAGAATCAACGGTGGGGAGGGCGAGGAGAATGAGCAGGAGAGCGCAAGGGAGGGCACGAGAGATGGGTTCGAACATTGCCGATACCATTCGCAGCAACCCGGTCCCGGCCGCCATGGTGGGAGTGGGCCTCGGGTGGCTTATCATGAAGGGGGCGCGCGGCGACGGTAACGGGCGCGAGACGACCCTGAGCGAACGCGAAACCTTCGCGTATGCCCCGGGCGGACAGATCTGGACCGAGGAGGGGCAGGGGACCGGCGGCGGATATGAGCAGCAACCCTCTGCCCGGGAGACAGCGAAGGGAAGGGCAGAGCAGTTCGCCGGGCAGGCCCGCGCCAAGGCCGAAGAGGTGACCGGCCAGGTGCGCGAGAGGGCCGGGCAGATGACCGGGCAGGCGCGGGAGAAAGCGTCCCAGCTCACCTCCAAAGCCAGGGAGCAGGCCGACAGGGTAGGGGGAATGGCCAGACAGCGGGCGCGGCAGACGAAAGAGAACGTGCGGGATATGATGCAGAGCAATCCGCTCGGCGTCGGCGCAATGGCGCTGGGACTTGGAGCGCTCTTCGGTCTTATCATCCCCGAGTCGCGGCGAGAGGAAGAGCTCATGGGCGGGGCGAGCGAGAGCCTCATGGGCAAGGCGAAAGAGACTGCCCAGGGCATCATGGAAAAGGCCCAGCGGTCTGCCGAGAAAGCGAAAGAGGCGGCTATGGAAGAGGCCAGGAGCTAGTGTCCGTTCCCGGACATAGCGAGCGGCCGTGCAGGAGGACCTGCCCGGCAGCGCTGCCGGGCCCCTACTTTGTAAGCTGCCTGTAGTTCTCGCAGGCGACCTGGTTTCCCCTGTCGCAGACCCTCTTGAAGTCCGCCGCCGCTTTCATGGTGTATGCAAAGCCGCGGGAGAAGATCGCTTCGCTGTACTCGGGCCGGAGGCCGATCGCCTTGTTGAAGTCCTCGATGGCCTCGTCGTACCGCTCGAGGCGCGAGTAGGCGATGCCGCGATTATGGTAGGCCTCGGGAAACTTCGGGTTCAGCTCGATGACCCTGGTCTCATCCTCGATGGTCTTGTCGAAGCGCCCTTTTTTGAAGTGCGAGAGCCCCCGGTAGTGGTATATCTCCGCATCCCGGGGGGCTGCGGAGAGGACTTTGTTGAAATCTTCGATGGCCCTGTCGTAATCTCCGGACTTGTAGTAGGAGAGTCCGCGGTTATAATAGGCGTCGGTGAAGTCGGCGTAAAGCGCGATCGCCTTGCTGTAGTCGACGATCGCCTTGTCGTAGCGCCCGTCGTTGAAGAGGGTATTGCCACTGTTGAAAAAGTGCAGCGCCTCTGCCTCCGACGCCCGTGCGGCGCCGTGTGCAAAGAGAACCGCTACGACTACCAGGAATGCCATGCTCACTTTTTTCATGCTCGCTCCGGCGCCGCTATGAAGACTTCAGGGCGGGGAAGTAAAGGGTGAATACCGTCCCGCGTCCTTTTGCGCTCTCCAGGACGATCTCGCCGCCGTGATTCTTGACGATGCCGTATACGGCGGCGAGCCCGAGACCGGTGCCCTTCCCGGTCTCCTTGGTGGTGAAGAACGGCTCGAAGGCGCGCGCCTTCGTCGCTTCATCCATGCCTATGCCGGTGTCCGCAACGCGAACGCGGACAAACGGCCCTTCGAGCTGCCCGTCCGGGGAATACCTTCCGTTCAGCAGGCCGGGAAGGAGACGGTCCTGCCTGCTGTCGACCATATCCGTGGTTATGGTGATCGTGCCGCCGTCGGGCATGGCGTCGCGGGCGTTGATAATGAGGTTCATGATGACCTGGCCTATCTGGGTGCCGTTCCCCTTCATTATGTGCACGGAAGGACTGAAATTATTCCGGAGGGCGATCTTGGGATTGAGGAGCTTGGAAACCATGGCTGCCGCGGCTTCCACCGCCTCGTTGATGTGCAGGGAGGTGAACTCGCTGTTGCCCCTCCGTGAAAAGCTCAGCAGCTGCGAGACCACCTGGGACGCATGCTGCGCGGCCGTCTCTATCACCTCGAGCTTGTTCAGCACGCTTTCGGTGAGCGTCTCCTTGTCATAGGTGAGGATCATCTCGGTCTGGCCGAGGATCGCCGTAAGGATATTGTTGAAGTCGTGGGCCATCCCGCCGGCGAGCGTTCCGATCGACTCCATCTTCTGCGTACGGAGCAGCTGCTCCCGCAGCCGCTTCTTTTCGGTGATGTCCCGGCAGAAGGCCTGTATGATCTGGCCCCCGTCCATCTCGATCATCTTCGCGCTGACCTCGAGAGATATCCGGTCCCCGGTCTTCGTACGATGTTCCGCCTCGAAGAGCAGCGGTCTCCCGGTCGAGAGCCAGGCAAGGTGCTTTCGCCACTGCCCTGCGGCCTCGTCGCCTTCGAGGAGAGCGATGCTCTCTCCCAGCAGCTCTCCGATAGTGTACCCCAGCATCTCGCAGGCGCGGGGGTTGAGGTCCAGGAACATGCCGTCGGCGCTCATGATCACGATGCCGTCGGTGGCGTGGTTGAATAATTCCTTGCGCAGTTTCTCTGCGATGGTCAGATCCCTGGTGCGCTCGTCTACGAGGTCCTTCAGCTCGGAGTGCTCCTTCTCGATCTCCTGAGCCTTGATGCGCTTATGCATGCCCTTTTCGACCGCCTTGAGCACATCGTTCTTGTCGAAGGGCTTCAGCAGGTAATCGAAGGCGCCGTACTGTATCGCCTTCCGGGCGGTCTCAACCGACGCATAGGCGGTCACGATCAGCACCTCGGCGTCGGGGCGCATCCTCTTTATCTCCTGGAGCGCGGTAATGCCGTCCATCTGCGGCATCCTCAGGTCGAGGAGTATGACGCTGATCTCGTCCTGGGACAGGAGCTTCAGTCCTTCCAGGGCGCTGCTGGCGGTCTGGACCGGGTAGCGGTCCTTGATGATCATCTTCAGCGATTCCCGCGGACCCGCGTCGTCATCGATAATCAATACTTTCGTTGCTGTGCTCATTCAAACCCCCTCGGGTGCATCGGTTTACGCGGCATTCTTTGCCGGCAGAGAGATCAACAGCGCGCTGCCGGACTCGACCTCTTTGATCGTCAGCCCGCCTTTGTGCGCCTCGGCTATTTTCTGCATGATGGCCACATCCAGGTTCTCGCTCAGTATATCGGAGGTGAACGGGGACACGGCCTCTGCCGGGATATCCATGAGCTGCGTGTCGGGAGAGCGTATCGCTATCTCGATACGGGGCACCTTGTTCCCGTTGATGTTCGTCTCGACGATGATCTCCTTGCCCGGACGCAACCGCTCCGAGAAGGACACGATGAGGTAGTACAGCGCCTTCGAGAGCAGGGAAAGGTCGGCGTTGACCAGAGCGGGCTTTTCCGTTTCGCGCACCACCAGGCCGACCCCTTCGGGCGCCTCCTTGCGCGCGGCGCTGACCGCGTCCCTGATGATGATGTTCACATCGTGCACATCGGGGTTGCATTCGAGCGATCCGGAGAGGAACAGGATCTTGTCGATGAGCGTATTGAGCCGGTGCACGGACTGCAGCACCGTCGTCTTGTAAAAGCTCCGGAACTCGGCATCGTTGAACTTGGTGTCGATGAGCTGCGAAAAGGTGGTTATCGACGAGAGGGGGTTCTTTATGTTGTGCGCGATCTGCGCGGTGATGCCGTGCATCATCTTCAGCTTCTCGGCCTCCCTCTTCTCCGCCTCGTACTTTTTCAGGCTCGAGATATCCGTGAAGATCATCCCCGCGCCGACCACCGCGCCCCCGTCGTCGCAGAGGCGGTAGCTGTTGATGCCGAGCTCCATTCCCCGGGGGCTCAGGAGGACCTCGTGCCGCTTGTAGAAGATCCCGTCGACCATGGTCTCGTACAGGATGTCACCGAGGGGAGAGGGGAGGTTCCTGAGGTCCTTTCCGAGGATGTCCTCGAGGCGGATGCCGAGTATCTCGGCTGCGGTCGGGTTGAAGATGCGTATCCGCTCGCTCTTGTCGATGGTGATGACGCCGCTGTTGATGTTGGCGAGGATATTCCTGATGAACTCTTTCTGGCGGTGTATCTGGTGGTACAGGTCGATGTCCTTAATCGCGGCGGCCTGGTAGTTGCACAGGGTGTAGATCATCTCGAGCTCGTCGCTGTAGAAGGGCTCGCCGGTGATCTTTTCCCCGATATTGACGATCCCCTCGAGCTTCCCTTTGTACATCATGGGAAAGGAGAAGAGGCACTGCAGCCGGCTCATCTCCTGGAAGGTCTTCATCTTCTCCTGGTTCGCCGGGTCGACCGCCCTCTGGATGATGCCCCCGTTCTGGGCGAGGTGCCTGACCAGCGCGCTTTTGTAGTTGAGCTTGAGGTTCTGTGCGATATACGGGTCCATGTTCTTATGGGCCCTGACAGCGAAGCTGTTCCCCTCCCTGAGCATGATCGATATCCTGTTGGTCCGGGCGATCTCGCTCAGCGACTCCATGAAATGGCTGAGTATCTTGTCGATATCGAAATTCGCGGTCAGGATCTTCGCCAGATTCACCAGCACGTGCCGGTGCAGCCCCTGGCCCGGCGCGGCTTCCTTCGGAACGCCGGAAGAGAGCGCTCCCTCTCCGTGATGACGGGCATAGTCGCCGGGGAGCGGCGTGCCGTTGTGCGGGCACGCCCTGCGCGCGGCGAGCGCGGTCTCGAGCACGGTCTCGAGCCCGGTATGCACGGCGTCGGACGCGACGAACAGCGGTACGGTCTCGAGCTTGCGCATATCGAACCCCGCATGCCTGACGAGGATCACCGACTCCTTGCCGAACTGCTTGATGATGGTAGTGATCAGGGATGTCTCGACCGACTCGGTATCGACGACGAAGAGGTCGAACGTGTAGTCGATCAGGGTTTCCTCGAGCTCAGCAAGATCTTTTACCGCGCGGACGGTATAGTCCTGCAGCGCGGCCCTGATCGCCTCGGCGGTCTTCTGGTTTCTGCAAAGAAGCGCTACTAGTTCCATAGCTTCGGCTGCTCCGCCCGCCGCTCGCCCGCCAAAGCCTCGGCAGGGTCAAACAACAGGGTCAGCACAGTCCCCTCTCCCTGTTTGCTCGCTACGCTGATGCTGCCGCCATGCTCTTCGATTATCTTCTTGCTGATGGTGAGCCCGAGGCCGTTGCCCATGTCCTTGGTCGTGAAGAACGGGTCGAAGATCTTCTCGAGATCATGCTCGCTGATCCCCACGCCGGTGTCCTCGACAGCGACCATCCCTTTATTGTTCGTGAACCCTGCTGAAATCTTTAACTTTCCTCCGCCCGGCATCGCCTGGCAGCTGTTCGCGATAATATTCAACAGCGCCTGCTTGAGCCGGTCAGGGTCGCCTTTTATGGAAAACGGCGTCTCGAAATGCTTGATGACGGCTATCCCTTCCTTGTGGATCTGTTCGGACATGAGCTTAAGACACTCCTCCATCACGGCGATAGGCTCTATATCTCCAGGGTGCTGGCCCGACGGGGCCCTTTTGGTGAACATGAGCAGCTCTGTTACCAGCCGGTCTATGCGCTCTATTTCAGGCGGAACGATCATCGAAAAGGTCTCGCGGAACTCCCTGTCGCCGTACTTCTCGGGCAGCAGCTGGGTAAACGTCTTGATCGAGGAGAGCGGGTTCTTGATCTCGTGCGCAAGCGTTGCTGCTGTGGAGCCGAGGGTTGCAAGCCTCTCCGAGCGCAACTTCTCGGCATAGAGGAGGGCGCTCTTGAGGCTCAACGAGGTGTCGCCGGCAATGGTCCTGAGCAGGTTGACGTCGCCGTCCGAGAAAGGATCCCCGGATATCTTTCCCCCCAGCAGGATCATTGCCTTCATCTCCCCATCGATAAGGATCGGCACCGCGACCTCCCCCCGAAAAGGCGCTGTCTCCCGGGCAACCGGGACAGCCCTCTCCGGCCCGATAAGATTCGGCAGCTCCTCTATGACGACCACATCCCTGGTCTCCTGCAGCAGTCCGACCAATGCACCGTTTCCCTTGATCCGGGGCGTCTTTTCATCACCGGCCAGGCTTCTGTCTAACTTCTTGTAATATACTGTAGAATAATTTTTTTTTCCAGTGCAGAGGAAATAGGCGTCCCGCAGCTTGAGGGTCGAGAAAATAGTATCCGTGACAATCTTCTGGATATCCTTCTCGTATATCTTCGAGGAAAGCTCGTTGCCGACCCGCTGGATCACGGTGTAATAGTCGTACGATGCCTTGTAAAACAGCTTGTCGATAAGTGATTGTATCCTCTCCCTCAGAGGATTGAAGAGCAGGGCGATGACGAGGGCTGCAAGGATATAGATGCCGAGAGCATTTGAGCCGGCCAGGTCGGTGAGGGTCTTCGAGAGGAGGTGGATAACAATGACGAGAACGCCGGTGAGGAGCCCTGCGGAGAGGGAGTAGACCATCGTTTTTTTGATGGCGACTTTTATGTCCATCAGACGATGCCTGACAATGGTGTAAGCAACAACACCTGCATATATCGGAACTGCGTACGTGCCATAGGGGTAAATGGGGAAAGGTTCCGAATTTACCAGTATTAAAAGGTGCTTTAACCCTCCGGTATATCCCAATAATGAGGCTGCAAAGAAATACTTTAACTGATTTCTCCTGACGCCCGAGGAGGTCCAGTATGCTTGGTATAATTTGAACAAGCCGTATATGACACTGGAAAGAAAATAGAGGACAAAGAACGGATAAAGTTCAGCAGGAGTAGGAAAGCTATAGTAGGCCTTACGTGTTGTTCCGTTTACCAGCAAATCAGTAAATAAGCTAATAAGCAGGAAGAAACTTGCAGCTGTGTAGCCTGCCAGCAATACTTTTCTGCTTTCATGCTCTCTCTCGATAAAAACCAAAATGAAGTGCACAAAGAGTATAGCAAAAAGTATCGCTCCTACATGCAGCATGCGCCCCCAGAACAGCTCATTGCCGTCGAAATCTGGGGTATACTGGGCAACGCAAAAACTCCATAGTGATATGCTCAAAGAGTAGAAGGTGAATATGCGGTATGACTTTATTTTCCATCTTTTTTGAGAAATTACAAAAAAGCCAAGCAGAAATGTAGTAATGGCGGTCAGATAAGCCGAGACGGTAAAATGATTAAAGTTATCCATTCTTTTTCAGATTGAGGAAAAGATAACTCGGGCATTCTTGGGGTCTCTCAAAAAATACGGCTGCCTCCCCCTCGTATCCTTTCGTCCATGCTAGCATTTCCTCTTCGGTCCTGTAGATCATGTGCCATTCGCCTAGTGTTTCAATATATGCTCGATGGCTGTTGTTATTCAGACTCGCATTGCAAACGATCAGGGAGCCCTCTTTCTTTAGAAGCGTATAGAGGAGTGAGAGGAGGCTCTTTGCGGTGTTTCTGCGCAGATAATCGAAGAGCCCTGAAGCGTAGATTAAATCATTCTCGCCCAGATTGCTCGTCATCTTTTGGTTATCAATCAGGCTGAAGATGTCCTGCTCCACAAGAGAGATAGAAAGGTGCTGTTTGTTTGGAATGTCTATCTGTGCGATTTCACTTCTGATATAGTCGAGCGCCCTTTTCTCAAAATCGATGCAGGTGAAGGTAAGAGGCTTCGTGATTTTATTTTCCTTCAGTAGCTCCAGCAGTTCGCGTACCGAACCGCATCCTACGCTCAGTATCTTCGGGTTTCCTTCTTCCCGTAATGTTTTCAGAATCTTGTTTTTAAAGTAATCTTTTCTTTTGATGTTAGATCTAGAAAAGGGAATTGTGCAGGTATAATTATTAATTAGCATCTCATAGGAGGTGCTTCCTAGATAATTGTTATGATGATAATCATAGATATAGTTCATTGTGATGAAATCGCCGGCATAGCCCAAAGGCTTTTTATAAATATGCGTATTGATCTCTATATCTGAACCCAATAAACCGACTAGTTTCTCTTGATAGAAAAGCTGATACTCCCTGTAGCTTTCCCTATCAAGTTTTTGCAGGACGTGCCAGGCAGCGGAAAAATAGGTGTCCAGCTGATTGAAAATGGCCTGCCTTTCATCTTCGATGAATAGTATTCGCTCGGTGACTGATGGATGACAGATATCGAAAGCATTGCATTTGCTTTTTGTATTCTGCAGAAAGTTTGCCGTATCTCCGGCTAAAGTGATGAATTCGCTACTTATCATTGAGTTCCCTACGAACTGCGTGTCATTGCTTTGATGCAACGTAAGCAACAATATCTTTTACTTTTCTGGCTTTTCTGAAATCTTCTGGGGAGTACTCGATATCGAACGCCTCCTTGATGAGAAACATGAGCTCAACCGCTCTGAAAGAATCTATTCCAAGGTCTTCTATTAATAGGGTTTCCTGCGTAATTTTGGTTAACGGAACACCGAGCTCCTCAGATAGAGCCTTGATGATCTCTCTTGCAATGATGTTTGTTGCTGCTTCTGCGCCCATGATAATCTCTCCTTGATCTCTAAATCTCTCTGTACTTCTTCATAATGATGCAGGCATTATTATTTCCGAAGCCGAACGAATTCGACAGAGCGACGTTCACCCTGGCTTTCCGGGCCTTATTCGGTACATAGTCCAGGTCGCATTCAGGGTCAGCATGCCTGTAATTGATTGTCGGCGGGATAAGATTATTCTCTAGTGCCAGTGAGCAGACAGCTGCTTCGATTGCCCCTGCTGCTCCGATGCAGTGCCCTATCATTGACTTTGTTGAGCTTATTGGAATGTTGTACGCCCTCTTTCTAAAAATCTCTTTAATTGTTTTTGTTTCTAACCGATCATTTGCTTGGGTGGATGTGCCATGCGCATTGATGTAATCTATTTCTTCGATCTTAATATCGGCGTCTTTCAGCGCCGCCGCTATAACTTTAGCCGCATCTTTTCCTTCGGGCTCAGGCATCACCATATGGTATGCTCCGGAATTGGACGCGTATCCGATCACTTCCGCGTAAATACGAGCTCCCCGTGCTCTTGCGAGATTCAATTCCTCTAAAACCAGCATTCCGCCGCCCTCTCCGATTACAAAGCCGTCCCGTTCTCTGTCGAAGGGCCTGCTCGCCTCTGTCGGCGCGTCATTCCGCTTTGAGAGGACGTGCAGGGAGCTATAAGCACTGAAGCAGAAAGGGGTGATTGGCGCCTCTGCACCCCCGGCAATGACAATATCAGCCTCGCCGTTTTGTATTATTCTGAATGCCTGTCCGACGGCATTGGTTCCCGAAGCGCATGCATTGGAAATAGTTATATTGGGTCCGGTGACATTGAACAATATGGAAATGTAGCTTGCAATGGCATTCGCCGTGATCTTTGGAAGGCACGAAGGGGGAATTTTGTTAAGGCCTTTCTGTATCCCCACTATTATTTGTTCCTCGTGAAACGAAACTCCTCCTGATCCTGAACCGACGCAAATGCCGACATTATCCCGGTCGTACGCGGCTAGGTCTAAGGCGGCGTCGGCGACTGCCAGTTTAGCAGCGGCTGTCCCTAGTTGTACAAAGCGGTCGGTCCGTTTGGTAATATCAGAGGGTAAGTAGTCCGACGGGGTAAAAGACTTTATCTGGCCGGCGATCTGTGTGTTCAGCTTCGTCGCATCAAACCCTTCGATAAGGCTTATCCCGGACCTCCCCTCGATATTGGCCCGCCAGAACTCCTCCTTGCCAATCCCGTTAGGGGCTACGACCCCCAGACCTGTTACGACGACTCTTCTTCTCACTTATGTAATTTAAAGTATTTAATCTAAAACTTCAATCGATTGCTCGACCGGAGCATGAAAGGGGAGATAAGGATTCTTTATAGAACCTGCTGAAAGATAGAATAAAATACCACGCTGTCCAGGAACGGGGTGAGCGGAGGAGTTTCGGAAAAAAGAAGAGGACATGGTGTTCAATTTTTGACGCATTCTCACGATATATGCTTATATAACGGCATGTTGCGGGGGAAATACCTTTCAGGGGAGATAACGATGAAGAGGTGCGGGCGGCTTTTTGTTTGGGGATTGGCTGTTTTTATTCTCGCTGTAAATCAACGGGCGTACGGCTCCGGGTTTGCCATATACACACAGGGAGCTTCTTCTCTAGGTCAGGCAGCAGTAACGATTGCGCACAGCGATGATCCTTCAACGATTTTTTACAATCCGGCACTGATCAATAAGTTCGATGGAACGCAGATACAGGCCGGGACAACATTGATGTTCATTTCAAGGGAATTCGAGAGCGCCTCCTCTGGCCGGACGTTTAAGACAAAAGACGATGTCTTTTATCCCTCGACGTTTTATATTACGCACAAGCTCAACGACAAGCTCAGCGCCGGACTGGGAGTCTTTACTCCCTTCGGATTGGGGACGGACTGGGGTGACGACTGGGCCGGGAGATTTCTTACGACGCGCGCAGAGCTCCGGACCGTTGATATCAATCCCGTGCTCTCCTGCAGGATAACCCCGAATATCGCTGTCGCGGCAGGCGCTGATTTCGTCATTCTCGATACGACGCTCGAGAGTAAGATCAACTTTGGTGCACCTCTCGAGGGGACTAAAAAGTTCAAGGGGGACGGCACCGGCCTTGGCTACAACCTGGGGCTTCTCATCGATCTGGCGAAAGATATCTCGTTCGGCGCTTCGTACCGGAGCCAGGTGCGGGTCGATATCGACGGAAGAGCTGAGTTCAGCCTGCCCGCCCCGGCTTTCAGGCCGTTCTTCCCCGATACCAACGGCAGTGCTCATCTCAAGCTTCCTGACCGGCTTCATGCGGGCATCAGCTACCGGGGCTTCGATCCGCTTACACTCCAGGTAACCTATCGCTGGGAGGGGTGGTCGTCCTTTAGGGAATTACGAATCAATCTCGACCAGCCGGTCAATGGATCGCCGGTCGATGTCACTCCGAAAAGGTGGAAGGATACCTCTGCCGTGATCGTGGGAGCAAAGTACCGGCTCGATGATTCGGCAGCGCTCCTCGCCGGTTATCTCTACAGCAAGAACCCGGTGCCCGACGAGACCTTCGAGCCCTCGCTGCCGGATGCCGACTGGCATCTCTTCAGCGTCGGCACGGAGCTGCGCCGGAAGCAGCTGAAGCTGGACTTGGCGTACAGCTTCATGATACTCGAGAGCAGGGACAAGCGCTCGAACGAGATCGACGCCGGGCTCGGCCTAGTCGGTGAGGAGAGGGCGAACGGCACCTATAACACCCAAATCCACATGATCGCGGCGAGCCTCACCTATGCGTTCTGAGGAGCGGCAGGCGCTGAGACGGCTGGAGCACGGGCGGGACGTATTCGCTCTGCGGGAAGAGGACGGCGTCTGCGTTATCGCGAGACTTTCTTGAAGACCGTATACCCGAGCACCAGGAAGATGACGAACAGGACGAGGAAGAGTATGAAGAGGAACTGCGCGATCGACGAGGCGACGCCCGCGATCCCCGAGAAGCCGAGCAGTCCTGCAACGACTGCGATAATGAGGAAAATAATAGCCCACTTGAGCATGGTTGCCTCCTTTCAGGGAAACCGTTCCCTTACCTAAAGTCTCCCACACCCGAGAGTTGTTTGCAACACGAAAGCATCTCAGTAGTCAACGGGAGAGGCACAGCAGGTTCGACTCATTCTCGGACGGCATCCAGGCCGTCCTCCGAGGCGGGGCAGCTCGGAATCGAGTCGTACCGACCCGCTTCACCATCCCTGGCTTCGCCTGGGCTGCCCAAGCCGCTCACCTGCCATGCCTCCCCCGTTGATGATGAACTACTTCTGTATTGCTAACCCTCATTCCGTCATTTTGAAATGAGTTAAAATTCATTTATAATTGTATTAGGGAATTTCAACACGCTGCTCGACGGAAAGAACGCACCATCCCCGCACGGTTTTGCCCTTACTACCCTCAACCGCATATGCGTGACAAGAGGTGCATCCATGATAAGCCACGACATTTTTCTTTATATAGCGTGCATAGCAGCCGGGGTGCTGATCGGAGC
Source organism: Nitrospirota bacterium (assembly GCA_040752355.1). Taxonomy (NCBI): domain Bacteria; kingdom Pseudomonadati; phylum Nitrospirota; species Nitrospirota bacterium. Next base: position 113,744 of record JBFMHE010000005.1, read on the forward strand.
GGGCGCGGTCCGCATTGCGTTCAGAAGAGCACGGTTGACGAGGAATGCCGACAATACCTGTTCGCTCCGCCTGCCCCTGTGGGGGAGCACAGTGCTCGCCGTGAGCTCCCGTGCCCCGGGAGTCGTTATCGACGAGGTGTTCGAAATAAGAGAGCGGCTCGAGAAGCTGCGGAAATTCATCGATACCGAGGTCATGCTCAGGTATGCAAAGGAGTTCAGGATAAACTACGTCGGCACTGAAGGGGATCGCGACGACGGCGGCTGGAGCCCGGGCAGGCTTGCGTACTGCACGGTGAGCTCGGGATGCAAAGGAGGGTACGAGGTCTATCTGAATCCCGGCCTCGACCTTCAGAGTGTCGCCTCGTGCCTGAGCAGGGACCTGAAGACGACGATTCTCCCTGAAGAGGTCTATCCGTTTCTCTATCTCCACGAGGTGGGGCACACCGCCCAGGCGGGCAACCAGGATTTTTACACCGCCGTCGTCAATTATGCCCTTTCGGGCGGCAGGCGCTCTCCGAAGCGCCGCCGCGAGCTCAAAAAGCTGAAGTGCGATATCGAGTGCTTTGCCGACCGCTTCGCCCTGCGCGAGCTGAGGCGCTGGCGCGAAAGCGCGGCACTGCAGCGCCGTTCCTCTCCGCAAGCCGGCCGCAGCGGTTAGCCTTTCCCGACGGGCTGCATCTGTTCGCCGCAGCAGATGATATCGCAGAAGTCGACGCACCCGCAGGCTTCGTCCACGCTCATGACGAGGCCGCAGACGCCGCAGCCGTACTGTGCGCCGGGAGCGAGCTCTTTCTGCTGTTTCGGGGAGGTCTTTCGTGCCGCCTTAGCGGGCGCTTTCGATCTCAGTGCGTTCTGCCTCTTCGATGCAGGCGCGGCTTTTTTGGCTGCCGAAGTCTTTCGAGGTGCTGCCGTCTTTTTCGCGGGCATACGTCCTCCTTGTTATGCGCGGTTTTATACAATTATAGCAGCTAATCGCGCGCAGGGTAAGTGACCTCCTGCAAGAGGGGGCAGGCAGGAGATGCTATCGGGCTGCCTGTTCGGCGTAGGAAGAGACCGGTTCGGACTGCAGGATGCCGGTGAGGAGCTCATCGCTGAGCGGAATCCATTCGCCGCCGGACGTCCTGAGGGCGATGGTCTTGCTGTAATCATCGCTGCCGGTGATCCTGATATCGAGAACGAGCCTGCTGTCGGGGTGGGGAAGGCGGCGGAGACGGTTATGGTCGAACAGCGGTTTGAGCCGGCTGTTGATGAAGGTGATGATATTCCTCCCCAACTGGTTGTCGACACCCCGGCTGTACTTGGCGATATTCTTTATCGCCTCCGCTACCGGCACATTGAAGACCTCGAGAAAGGTGAGCTCCGGGTACGCTGCGAGTGAGGCCTCATGGACGGTCATGGCGCCGCTGCCTCTGAAGAGGTGCTTCACCGTAAGACCGCTGCAACGGGAAGTCGCTTCATAGCCGTCCTCTCTCTGTTCAACCGTTATGGGATTTTCGGCGACAGCGGCGAGGGCGCGCTCGGCGATGCCGGTGACCGGAGCAGTATCCTCGACTGCGGGAATCATAACGCTCATCGCTGTGATGCCGGAGGGGGTGTCAACACCGGAGGAGGCAGGGGCATGCCGGCGATGCCCTGTATCGGCAGCGGGAGCCGCAGCTTTTGCCTGGAGCAGGAGCCGCTCTCCGGGGGCTTTCCGCTTGATATAGTAATCGGCGATAAAGACATCGCCCTCCACCGGAACCCCGTTGATGCTGATGACGTTACGCATCGTCCACTCGGCGCCGCCCCGTGTCAGCGTATAGGCCTTGGAACCGAGCACGACCGAGGCGCCCTTGGGCACGGTGCTCCCCAGCGCGCAGCGCAGGCGCATTCCCGCCTCATCCCTGAAAAGCACTCCCTGGGCCTCTACGCTCCCCCTGCTCTCGGCCTCAATGAGATACACCTTTCCTACCCTCGAAATGCCGTATCCTCCCGAGCCGAGGGATGCGAAGACGAGCTTCTGCCCGGCGCTGCCGAAGGAGACGGTCCTGGCCGGCGGGGCAGCGCTCTGGCGCTGTTTCAGGGCAACGGGCTTTTTCCTGAGCTCTTTCTGAATGCCGTATGGCGTTGCAGTGCGGTGGCAGACGGTGCATTCTTTTGCAAAAGGCTGCGCCGCGGTGGATGAATAGGAGACAGCGGGAGGCGCCAGGAGGACGAAAAGGGCCGCTGCTGCAGCCAGCGGTTCGAGGATGCGTTTCAGTCCTTCTGCAAGAGTAACGGGCGTTGCGGCAGCCATAACGAGCGCATGGATATGGTCGAACTCGGGATGATGCTTGTGGCTGTTGAGCCAGCGCGCAACCGCACGGCGTCCCCGGCGGAGACGGAGGAGCGATGCCACCGTCCCCGGCATCGTAAGGTCGAAGCGGGCTCCCCTGATGGTGATGCGGGCCTCGGGTGATGCGCTCATCGTTCTGGCTGCCCCCTGGTACTTTAATCTATATCATAAAGCAGAACGGCTCCTATGTCAAAGGATTTGACCGGCGTCAGCACAGGGACCGGTCGACCGACTGCCCGAGCTTTCGCATCGCCCTCACCTGGAGCTGCCGGATGCGCTCCCGGGAGACCGAGAGCTCCTCGCCGACCTCCTCGAGGGTTGCGGCTTCCTCACTGCCGATGCCGAAGCGCTTGCGAATAACCAGTTCCTCTTTCGGCGAGAGGGTATGGAGCATTCTCTCTATATGGCACCTCAGGCTCTCCTCCATCACTCTGTCGAGGGGGGACGGCGTCGAGCGGTCCTCGATGAAGTTTTTCAGCATCGAATCGTCATCCTCGCCGACCGTGAGCTCGATCGAAAGGGGCTCCCTGGACAGCCTCAACGCGGTCCTGACCTTTTCGAGAGGGATACGCAGCCGCACCGCAATCTCCTCAGGTCCCGGCTCGATACCGCACTCCTGAACCGTCTCCCTTACGACCTTGTTGATGCGGTTCACGGTATCCGTCATATAGACGGGTATACGGATGATGCGTCCCTGGTTCGCCAGTGCCCTGCCGATCGCCTGACGGACCCACCACGTGGCATAGGTGCTGAATTTGTAACCCCGCCGGTAATCGAATTTGTCGACGGCATGCATGAGACCTATATTCCCTTCCTGGATAAGGTCCTCGAGGCTCAATCCCTTTCCCGCATAGTGCTTGGCAATGTTGACGACGAGACGGAGATTGGCTTCGATGAGCCGGCCCTTGGCGCTGCTCAGCTCCTGCTCGGCCGCTTCCAGCTCGGCAACAGACGCGCCGGGCTCTTCGGAGCGCAGACCCGCGGCCTCGCCGGCAGGCCGCTGCAGCTCGCGACGCCACGGGCCGCCGGACCTGCTGCCCTCGGCCCGGCGGGTGCGGCTCTGCCTTCTGCAGAGCGCCTTCGGCGCTGAGTACAGCGCCTTGAGCTCCCGGGAGAAAGACGCGATGACAGCGGGTTTAAGCGCGAGCTCCTCTACCTTCTGCAGAATGAGGCTCCTGCTCCTGCGGAGCCTTTCGGCAGAAAGCCGGTCGGCGATCTCCGCCGATCTTCCGGCCTCCCGGCAGGGATTTCGTCCATTCCTCTCATCGGCAGCAGGATCGACCATAAGGGTATACAGCGATTCCGTGATCGTCTCGAACTGGAAGGCCCGGCGCCGGAGCTCGTCGTCGGGCAGTTCCTCGGCATCGCTGACCACGTCCCGCAGGGGGACCACGCCGCTGCCGACGAGCCGGCCGAGCTCTCTCATCTGAGCGATAATGGAGGGGGTGGTGAAGAGGATGCCGCGTATGGTCCCGGCGCACTCCTCGATCGTGCGGGCGACGGCTATCTCTCCCTCCCTCGAGAGCAGGGGGGTCATGCTGATGCCTTTCAAATAGGCGCGCAGCGGTGAATAGTCGCAGGTAATCGATACGGAGGGGTCGCGGGCTTCCGAGGATTCCTTGTCCTCGAGGGATACCGGGGAGTCCGGACCCTCCAACCCTTCAAAATCATGCAGGAAACCTTCTTCATAGGCACGGAGCGGCTCTTCCATTGCTTCCCTCCCTTGTGCGATGTGCGCCGTACTTCACCTGCCTGAAATGAAAAAGACCGGGCTGCCGAAGGGACTCCTTCGGCAGCCCGGTCGTCCGTCTCTTGCGGACCCGTCGCTTTCCTCCCCCTCCTTGCGAAAGGGTCGGCTTTGTCGGGAGTAGTTGCTTTTTGTCCCTCTATTAAACGATATCCGCCGGGTGAATATCAAATTGAAATTGCTAATGGAACCCATAAGTAAAAGTTAAAGATTGCCGGCGCGAGCCGCCGCGGTCTTCACCCGGCAAGGGGACGAGCATCCTGCTGCGTGCGCACCCGCCACAGAGTGTGATGCAAAAAGCAAGGAGCGGGAAAAGGCTGGCTTGCCTCTTCCCGCTCTCCGAAAAGACGGGTGGGGGAAAGGGTGGGCGTTGCTTATCGTACTCCGTACAATTCCGTGTCCGTACTACCAGGCAGGCTGAATGCCGTAGAAGCGGTAGACCTCGGCGATCCACTGCCTGTCGGCAGCTTTTGCCCACTGGTCTTTCGTAAAGCTGGGGGCGCTCTTCAACCTGTCCTTGGTCAGATTGACGATCAGCACGTCCGGCGCGGTGCCGCTCGTGGTGAGCGCCTGCGTGGGGATAGCGTAGAGCCGGTCGCCTTCTTCCGCCTGCATGACCACGTAGGCTGCGCGTCCCTGGCTGGGGTCGATGACGATATCGGTGATCTTGCCGAGCTTTTCTCCCTGCATGTTCTGGACGTTTTTATCCATGAGCTGGCTCGCCCTGCTCGTCTGCTGAAGCTGACGGGTCTGCATCCCCGCGCCTCTGGTCGAGTCGTCTCCCCGCATCGACGGGCTCTCCGCTCCTCTCGTTGCGCCGCTGTCCGGAGCGACCGCTCCATTGATCCTTTCGGAAGGGAGCGCCGAGGGGTCCGCAGTGCTGCCGTCGGCAAACACGTATGGTGCGATCATCAGAGCGAGCGCTAACGACAGCGCCGGAATAATCGTTCTTTTCATAATCGTTCCTCCTTGGTATAGGTTGTGCCCACCCGGATATGCAGCCGTTGCGCCGGGTACGGCAAATCCCCGGCCCCGGTCCTGCAGGCGAGGTGTTTACGTGATGGTGAAGAACATAGTCGGAGTAACCGGCAACACAGCGAATTCCTTACTGTAAAGGGTAGCGGAAAAGAAACGGAAGGTCAAATGGCGGAGCTCTCGAGGGAGCGCGTACTTTTTACAAACCCCTTTTCTTCGGGTATGCTTTAACTATAGTCCTGCTGCCCTGTGCAGTGTCCATCACCATCTTACGCAAGATCATCCCGGGAGGCGCGCCTATGACCAGGAAGAGAAGTCTGCTCATCACTAGTATGCTCATTGCCGTCGTCATTATGGGGGGAGGGGGGCGCTCTGCCGACGCCCGATCAGAAGGCAGAATGCCCCCCCTCTCGTTCGCGAAAGTCGCCGGCGGACTGCAATCCCCGACGCATATCACGCACGCCGGAGACGGCAGCGGCAGGCTGTTCGTGACAGAGCAGCAGGGGAGGATCAGGATCGTAAAGGACGGCAGGCTGCTCAAAAAGCCGTTCCTCGATATAACGAAGCGTGTCAGCTGCTGCGGCGAGCGCGGCCTCCTGAGCGTCGCCTTCCCGCCGGACTTCGTTCAGAAAAAGTATTTTTACGTAAACTACACGAACAGCAAAGGCGATACGGTCGTTTCGCGCTTCTTCGTCTCATCGGATCCCGATGCCGCAAATCCTGAAAGCGAGTCGATCATCCTTACCATCGACCAGCCTTATGCAAACCATAACGGCGGACAGATCGCGTTCGGCCCCGACGGGTATCTCTATATCGGCATGGGAGACGGAGGCGCGGGCGGCGATCCCAAGGACTACGCGCAGTCTCCCGGCTCGCTCCTGGGGAAAATGCTGCGCATCGATGTGGAGTCGAAGGTGCTGCCGTACGGAATCCCCGACACCAATCCCTTCGTGAAGACCAGGGGCTACCGTGACGAAATCTGGGCACTCGGCCTGAGAAACCCCTGGCGCTTCTCCTTCGACCGGCAGACAGGCGATCTCTATATCGCCGACGTGGGGCAGGACAGGTATGAGGAGATACACGTTCAGCCTGCCGCCAGCAGGGGAGGGGAGAATTACGGATGGGATATCATGGAGGGGGCGCACTGCTTCGAGCCGCCGGTGAACTGCGACCGGAGCGGCCTCGTCATGCCCGTCACGGAATACGACCACTCCCGGGGCTGTTCGATAACGGGCGGCATGGTCTACCGGGGCGGGTCGTACCCTTCGCTGCAGGGCGTCTATCTCTACGGCGATTACTGTTCAGGCCGCGTATGGGGCATGAGACGCTCCGGCTCGGTCTGGCAAAGTGAACAGCTCGCCGATACCGATTACGCCATCTCGACCTTCGGCGAAGATGCCGAAGGCGCCCTGTATCTCGCGGACCACGCGGCCGGGGTGATCTACAGGATCGAAGCCCGCAAATGACCTCCGCATGCCGTTTTTGAACTGACAGCCATAGTAAGTTCCTGAGCGGCAAGCGCTTATCATTTCCCCCTTGCAACATTTCACGGCTTTATTCTAATATGGGTGCGCCTGAAGATGATCAGGGCGCATTTTTTTTGAGAGGAGCAGTTGCAGTACGTGGGATTAAGGCCGTTTGCAGGGAATTGCCGCAGCAGATATCTTGTGGTCCGTTGCCGCCATAGCTTCGTGAAAAGTACCCTTCCCCTTATGACGCCGGTGTTAAAGCTCTCCTATGTTCTGCCGATATTAGTTGTATGAAAAAGATAGGTATAGCAGTGCTCGTCATTATCGCTCTTTTCGGGGGATTATCGTTTGGCGCAGTGCAGGGAAGGGAGAGCCGGGAGCGCGCCCCCGAGGTGAAGGTCCCCATTCTTCTCTACCACCGCTTCGGTCCGACCGTGGCGGACAGCATGACCGTGACGACCCCGGTCTTCGAATCGCACCTCACGTATCTCAAGGAGAACGGCTACACCGTCATACCGCTGAGGCAGCTCGTCGACTACCGCCTCGGGAAAGGGCCGACCCCGCCGCCCAAATCGGTGGTCATCGTTGTCGACGACGGCCATAAAACGGTCCATTCCGACATGCTCCCCCTGGTGAAGAAATACCGCGTTCCGGTGACGCTCTTCCTGTATCCCTCGGCCATATCGAGGGCCTCCTACATCATGACCTGGGAGCAGATCAGGGAGCTCAAGAAGACGGGGCTCTTCGACCTGCAGGGACACACCTACTGGCATCCGAACTTCAAGCGGGAGAAGAAGAAGCTCCCGCCGGACGAATACGAGAAGCTCGTCGCCATGCAGCTGAAGAAATCGAAGGAAAAACTCGAGAAAGAGTTCGGCATCAAGGTCGACCTGCTCGCCTGGCCCTTCGGTATTTACGATGACCACCTTGCTGCCAGGGCCGCCGAAGCAGGGTACACCGCCGCCTTCTCCATAGAACGGCGGCATGTGAGCAGGTCCGAGAACATCATGACGCTTCCGCGTTATCTACTAAACAATGCCGAAAGGGGAAAGGTATTCGAGAGGCTGCTGGCAGGCCAGGCTTCTTGAGTGCGGGAATCAGACCAATGAAAAGGATCGGGACACATCTCATCGTCACGCTGGCAGTGCTCTTCGTAATGGTACCCGGGCTCGTTATGGGGGCTGCAAAAGGAAAAGTATCGGGACGCGTCGTCGACGCGTACACGAAGAAGCCCATAAGCGGGGCTTTCGTCGCGCTGAACGGGGTCACCATGCAGACCGACGCGAACGGCATGTTCGCCTACACCGGCACGGGGGAGAGACTCTCCGCGAGGGCCTACGGCTATACGCGGGCCGAGCAGACGCTCACCCCGGCGACGGCAGGCTTTCCTGTCGAGATGAAGCTGACGCCCTTTACCCCGAAGGCGCTCTACCTTACGTTTTACGGGATCGGCGACCGGGGGATCAGGGAGAACGCGCTCAGGCTCATCAATGAAACCGAGCTCAATGCTCTGGTCATCGATGTGAAGGGCGACCGGGGCGCGGTGACGTACAAGACATCGGTTCCCCTCGCCGGCCAGATCGGCGCGCAGAAGCTCATCATCGTCAAGGACATAAAAGGCCTCATTCAATCCATGAAGGAGCGGGGCATCTACACGATCGCCCGTATCGTCGTGTTCAAAGACAATATGCTCGGCGAGGCGCGGCCCGACCTGACGGTGCGGAAGCAGCAGGACGGAAGCGTCTGGCGCGACCGGGAGAACCTCGTCTGGGTAGACCCTTCCAAGAGAGAGGTGTGGGAATACAATATCAACCTCGCTGTCGAGGCTGCGCAGAACGGGTTCGACGAGATACAGTTCGATTATGTCCGCTTCCCGGACAGAAAAGGGCTCAAATTCGCGATCGAAAATACCGAGGAGAACAGGGTCAACGCCATCTCCGGCTTCCTTGCCGAGGCGAAGCGGCGGCTCGCCCCCTACAATGTCTTCCTCGCAGCCGATATCTTCGGGTATGTTCCGTGGAATCCCGACGACACGCAGATCGGCCAGCGGCTCGACAAGCTGATCCATTGCGTCGACTACATCTCGCTCATGCTCTACCCGTCGGGGTTCCAGTTCGGCATACCGGGGCACCGGAATCCCGTGGCGAATTCCTACGAGATCGTTTACAAATCCCTCAAGAAATCACAGGAGCGCACCAATATCGCATCGGTCCGGTTCAGGCCGTGGCTCCAGGCGTTCAGAGACTACGCCTTCGACAAGAGGTTTTTCACCGGCACCGAGATCAGGAGCCAGATCAGGGCCGCCGAAGAGTTCGGTGCGAACGGCTGGATGCTCTGGAATCCCCGTAACGCCTACTCCTCCGACGGCTTGAAGAGAGAGACGGCGACCCGGTATACTACGCCCGGTACTCCTGCGGCAGGGACGGTCGCGCCCGGTGCGAAACCGGTGGCGCAGAACGAAGAGACCTTTAACAAGCGTTCGTAGGGTCGTATGGGCATTGTCTTCCGTGCAGCATTTCTCTGTGTCATCGCAGGGCTGCTTGCAGCGATCACTGCGCCTGCGCCGGCAGATGCCGGCGCAGGCTTTAGTGTGCGCAGCGAGCAGCTCGCTTCCCTGGAACCCCTCATCGAGCAGGAGATAAAGAGCGGCAACATCCCCGGCGCCGTGGTCATCGTCGGAACTCCCGAACGCGTCATCTATCGCAAGGCCTTCGGGTACCGGGCCCTCCTCCCCGAGCGGCTGCCGATGCGCGAGGACACGATCTTCGACATCGCCTCGGTCACCAAAGCCGTGGCCACGACCACGGCGGTCATGCAGCTGGTCGAGAAGAAGAAGCTGTCGCTCGACGCGCCGGTCCACCGCTACTGGAGCGCCTTCAAAAAGAACGGCAAGAAAGACATCACGGTCCGCCATCTCCTGACCCACTACTCGGGGCTCAGGGCCGACCTGAAGCTGAAGCCGAAATGGTCGGGCTACAAGACGGCGATGAAGAAGATCATTGCGGAGAAGCCGCTCCTCCCTGCCGGCTCGTCCTACCTCTACAGCGACATCAATTTCGAAGTGCTGGGCGAGCTCGTGCACCGCGTGTCGGGAAAGCCGCTCGATGTCTACTGCGCCAAGAATATCTTCAAGCCGTTGGGCATGCACGAGACGATGTTCAGGCCCGGCGCTGCCCTTCGCCCCCGTATCGCGCCGACCCAGTTCCACGAGCGCAGGCTCCTCCAGGGAGAGGTGCATGACCCTTCCGCCTACCGCATGGGAGGCGTCGCAGGCCACTCCGGCGTCTTCTCGACTGCCGACGACCTCGCCCTCTTCGCCCGGATGGTCCTTAACGGCGGCAGCCTGAACGGCGTGCGCATTCTCAGCCCGCAGACGGTCGAAGCGATGACCATCCCCCAGTCGCCCCCGGGCAAAAAGGCCCTGAGAGGGCTCGGCTGGGAGATAGAGCCCCCCCTGGCCGCGAACCGAGACGAGCTCTTCCCGGTCGGCTCCTGCGCCCACCTCGGGTACACGGGAACGGCGCTCTGGATCGACCCCGTGACCGAAACATTCATCGTGCTGCTCACCAACAGGGTGCATCCCGACGGCAAGGGAGACGTGAAATATCTGCGCGAGCAGGTGAGGGCGATCGTCGGCGCAGTGCATGGCCCGCTCTCCCCGGAACAGGTCCTGGCGAGCCGCCCCTCGCTCCACGCCTTTTCGGAGCAGATGAGAGCTCACCAGTATTCTCCCTCCCAGGCCGCTGGACCGTCTGCAGGCGCGGGGCATCTCCGGGCAGCACGCAGCAGCAGGGTATGGCCGGGGATCGATGTGCTGCGCAGCGACAACTTCTCCGCCTTATCAGGGCTGCGGGTGGGACTGATTACGAACCATACCGGGCTCGACGGAGCAGGACGGCGCACGCTCGACCTCATCCGCCAGGCCCCGAATGTACACCTCGCGGCGCTCTTCAGCCCCGAGCATGGGCTCTTCGGCACGCTGGACGAGAAGGTCGGCTCGATGAGAGAGCCCAAGACCGGCCTGCCGGTCCACAGCCTCTACGGTTCCGTCCTGAGGCCGACCGACAAGATGCTCGACGGTCTCGACGCGCTGATCTTCGATATCCAGGACGCCGGCGTCCGCTTTTACACCTATATTTCGACCATGGGCCTCGCCATGGAGGCGGCTGCGAAGAGGGGGATCCCCTTTTTCGTGCTCGACCGGCCGAACCCCATCAACGCGTCACTGGTCCAGGGACCGGTGATGGACAGGGAGCTGAAGTCCTTTACCGGCTATTTCCCCATGCCGATACGGCACGGGATGACGGTCGGCGAGCTGGCGGCCATGTTCAACACCGAATACAACATCGGCGCCGCGCTCCATATCATAAAAATGAACGGCTACAACCGCGCCGACTGGTATGACGAGACCGGCCTCGCCTGGGTGAACCCCTCGCCCAACCTGCGCAGCCTTACCCAGGCCACCCTCTACCCCGGCGTCGCCCTGGTCGAAGGGGCGAACGTGAGCGTCGGACGGGGGACCGGCCGCCCCTTCGAGCTGCTCGGCGCGCCATGGATCAACGGACAGAAGCTCTCCGCTCATCTGAACAGCCGCGGCATACGCGGCGTCAGGTTCATGCCGGCGACCTTCGTCCCTGCGAGCCATATTTACAAGGGTAAAAAGTGCTCCGGCGTCCGCATCGAGCTGGTCGACCGCCAGAAGCTCGACCCCACTGCCATGGGGATCGAGATCGTCAGCGCGCTCTACCGGCTCCATCCGAAGGAGTTTCAGGTCGACAGCACGCTCGGCCTCATCGGCACCCGCGCCACGCTCCAGGACATCAAGGAGGGCCGGGACCCGCAGTCAATTGTGCTGAACTGGCAGAGCCCGCTCGAAGAGTTCCTCAAGATCAGGTCCAAGTACCTTCTTTATTAACCGCAGCACCCCCTGCTGATTGGGAAGCCTTCCGCAGTTCGCAGCCTAAAATGAGCCCGATCCGTCAATATGGGCTGTCCACGCTGAACAGAGAATAGTTCTGTTCTCATCCAAGCTCTTGAAAATAATTAAATTTATCTTTGGCACCGTACTTGCAAACGCAAGAAAGACCGGAAAGCCGCTTCGCCCTGAACGCAGCACGATACCGCGATGACGCTATGAGGAGGAGAGGGAGATGAACGATAAACGGGAATTCGGAAGGCGGGCTTGCGAAGGAGTAGTCGATTATCTGGTGATCGGGCTCGAGGATGTGAACTGGCGGGGCATGAGCCTGAAGGCCCGCATCATCGATATCAGCGAAGGGGGAGTCGGCATAGAGACGGAGTACCCGCTGGAGGCAGGGCATGCCGTGCACTTCAACGGCGACATCGGCGAGATAGGCGCTGTCCGGTGGAGCGAGCGCCGCGGCAGCTGCTACAGGGCCGGCATCGCCTTCTTGAAAGCCCGTGCCCGCAAGCCAGCCCATGCGGTATCCGCGCTCTGCGAACCGTGAGCCCATAGCCTATGAAGGGGAGCTTCTTCTTGACTCCCTTTCTTATACGCGCTAGCATTGTAATATAAGTTGCTTGTCCCAGGTAATCCGCACAGGAAGCACGAGAGTGCCTGTCCCTCAGCATTACCTGCCTGCTGCTGCCGCACGGAGTTTCCACCAACACACGCCACGCGCTTTCATGCTGCCTTGCCGGAACGGTGTAGACGACTGCGCCATTCATACTCCTTGCTGAACGCGTGAAAGGAGGTATACCATGGCAGATCCCGGCAGACCACGGGAATCGGGTGCCTACAGGGAAGAGGAGGCGCTGCACCTGCGGGCCGCGAGCTCGCTCGCCGGCTACACGGTCGCCGCTCACGACGGCGTGATCGGCGCGGTGCAGGAGTTCCTCTTCGATGACGATATCTGGGCGGTACGGTATATCGAGGTCGATCCCGGAGACTGGCTGCCGGGGAGAAAGGTCCTTATTTCCCCCCTCGTGCTCCAGGAGCCCGACTGGGAGCTGCCGAGGCTCTCGACGACCCTCACCCGGGAGCAGGTCGCCGGCGCCCCGCGCATCGGAAAGGACGAGCCGGTGTCGCGCCTGCACCAGGTCGATCTCTTCATGTACTACGGCTGGCTGCCCTACTGGATGGAAGAGGAGTACTATAATGTCCCCTCTCCTCCTCCCGGTGCGGCAGAGGCGACGGCACGGCAGCGGTTCGAGCAGGAGACCGCTGCGGACCGGCATCTCTTCGCATCAGGCGAAATGACGGAGTTCCGCATCCAGGCCCTCGACGGCGACGCCGGGCATGTGGAGGATTTCATCATGGATGAGGAGGACTGGGTGATCCACTATCTGGTGGTGGCGCTGGACTCCCCCCTCCCCGAACAGGAGAGCGGCAGGAGCGTCCTCGTCTCGACCGAGTGGGTCCAGAAGACCGTTCGCGAGGAGGAGCGGATCTATGTCGATCTCGACAGGGAGCGCGTGCTGAACAGCCCGGAGTACGATCCGGCGGTCCCGGTCACCCGCGAGTTCGAATTGGCGGTATACGATCACTACGGCAGGCCGCGCTACTGGGAGCCGGGCGGTGATGTCGAAGAAGACGACGATATGAGATTCCTTAGTTGACGCTAAGGATACCCTGCAGGGAGTAGTGGTGGAGGTGCTTGGCGATGAGGCGCTCCCTGCAGGACCTTTTCTCCTGTCTCAGGCCGGGGACGCGGCCAGGCTGAGGCGCTCAACCCAGAGAAAAGCGAGGGAGAGCAATGGATGAGCATATCCAGGATATCGCGGGAGTGATCGAGGAACAGGCGTTCGGAACCGCCGGGCAGCATGGCCGTGAGGTCGCGGACGGGGGAGCGTCGGACGTAGAGCTGCTCGACGCCTATTCACGGGCGGTCATCACGGTGGTGGACACGGTAGGGCCCACCGTTGTCGGTATCACCATCGGCAGCGACGCCGCAGCTCCCGCCACCGATCTCGCAGTCATACGCGCCGGGGGCCCTCTCTCCGGAGGTTGACGCCGCTGCCAGCCTCGGCTACCATTTAAGTATGCTTCCCCATTCCCAGCACTCATGAGTATCCTTCTCGAGCCTCAGCAGCCGATGATCCCGGCATCGACGGTCCCCTATCCGTCGCACTGAAGCATGCGAGTGGGCGCCAACCACAACACAAGGAGGAACAGCATGAAGAAGATGTTTATTGTAGTATTGTTCTTGGCAGTGTGCCTCATAGGAGCAAACCAGTCGTACGGCAATGGGCCCTCCTCGACCCGCGGAGCGGAGAGCAGTTCCATGCAGAGCGATTCCGCAACGAGGGGGACGGATATGCAGCAAAGCGACTCCTCGACACGAGGAGCTCAGACGCAGCAGGGCAGCAAGACACAGCCGGTCCGCCTCAGGCAAGCCAGCAAACTGATCGGCATGGACGTAAAGAACCAGCAGGGTGAAGACCTCGGCAACATCAGCGATATCATCGTCAACTCGTTCACGGGCCAGATCGTCTATGCCATTATGGAAGGCGATACGGGATTCCTCGGCGTGGGTGACCGTAATTTCGCTATTCCCTGGAAGTCGTTTCAGCCGAGTGTCTCGGGTGACGAGCTGATCCTCAACATCGATAAGGAGCGGCTCTCAAGGGCTCCCTACTTCACCAGGAATAATTGGCCGAACTTCGCAGACCGCCGCTGGGAGGTCGATGTTTACAAATTCTACGGTGTAAGCCCCTACTGGGAAGAGCGCTAGGAGGAGAGAAGAGCCCACCCATGCGCCTCTGACGCTTTCCCTGCGAGAGAGGCAGCGGCGGCTGCCGCTGCCTCTCTCATTCATGCAGCTCTGCTCATAGCGGGACTGCTGCTGCCGGTACTATCCGTGTTATCTCCCTGCAGGCCGGGGGCGGTCTCTCCAGAACGGGTCCATCATCGGCAATGAGGGCTCGAGGTAGCGGACATCGGAGGGGTAGGGCACGTATTCGAAGGGGATTTGATATCCCTGGCCGACATCCCGTATTTCGAAGACGGGAAAGAGGTATTCGATATCCCCGATCCTTCCCGGCTCGAGACCGGTAAAGATGCCGGCAATGCTTATCCGTTCACCGCTCCGGTAAAGCTCCGGAGCGGGCGGTTCACCATCTGCGGGATAGACTGCCAGGAATCTCTCGGCAAAGGGTTCGGTATCTTTGAGGCGGCCGCGCTCGTCGACAGGGATATAGCGGGCCTCGATGCGCACAGCGCCGTCCCGTACGGTCGATTCGACGATCTCTCCGCCGAGGAGAAAGAGGCGGCCCCGGTAAGCATTCGGCTCGTTGATGAACGCAGCCAGCGGAATATCGGCGGAGCCGCGCTCCAGGTATTCCTGCTGCAGGACAGGAGCGCATGCAGCGACCGCCAGGCTCACGAGCAGCAGAGAGAGAATTCTCTTCATACTTAACTTGTAAACCGGGCCGTCGCAGTTGTCAAGCATCTTTATACCGTCGGCCTCGACCGCACCTGCCGCTTTTTCTTGACTGTAAATGGAATGCCTGGTAAGTGATAAACAGGGGATGTGCTGTGGCGTAGCGGTGGTTCGGCGCGCCGGAAAGGAGACATGCGTATGGCAGAGAGGGAAGGAATGGAGACAGCGACATACGGAAGGGAGGTGCTGAGGAAGGCGGCTTCCCTCTTCGGGTATGCTGTCCGCGCTGCGGACGGCGATGTCGGCAAGGTTGACGATCTATACTTCGACGATGCGGCATGGACGGTCCGCTACTTCGTCGTCGACACCGGGACCTGGCTTTCGGGAAGGCTGGTGCTGCTTTCGCCGGCCGCTCTTGCGGGGAGGCCCGATCACGAATCGAAGGAGATTCCCGTAACGCTCACCCGGGAGCAGGTGCGCAGCAGCCCCGAAGCGGAAGAGCACAAGCCGGTCTCTCGTCAGTACGAGATGGATATCGCTGTCTATTACGGCTGGCCTATGTATTGGACCTTTGGAGGCTTCTACAACATCGCTCCGCCGCCGCCCGCCTACGAGACGGAGCGGGAGGAGCGCTACGCGGCAGAGGAGCAGGACCCCCATCTCTGGAGCATGCGCGAGGTGACCGGGTATCGCCTCCAGGCTATCGACGGTGAGATAGGCCATATCGATGACTTTCTGGTCGATGACGGCGACTGGGGTATCCGTTATATGATCGTCGATACCCGCACCTGGCTTCCGGGCAGGCGGGTCCTCCTGGCGCCCCAGTGGATCAGCGATATCAGCTGGGAAGAGCGGAAGGTGTATGTCGATTTCACGACCGATGAGATAAGGAGCAGCCCGGAGTATGATCCGTCCGCTCCGGTGACCGCGCAGTACGAAAAGGAGCTTCACCAACACTATGGCGCCAAGCTGCGGAAGTGACGAGGCAGGGGGCACTAGCTATGCACTCTCCCGCCATCCCACAGAAAGCAATGCGATTAAGGAGTGGGCTAAAGCTATCTGATTTTTGTCAGACAGCTTTATAAGTTAAATCTTTTCTGTTTAACGCCGGGGAGCGGACTCGAACCCCCGGCCTTCGGTCATGCGCCCGACGAGCGCCTGCACTGCCCCTTCTCGCCCGGAAAATAATGGAATTGGAAAATCCCACTTTTGAGGGATGGAAGACATAGCCCGCCGGTTCATTGAAGAAAAGAAGCGACTCGATTAAACTTGATTCACCACAAATCAAAGATTAAAGGAGTCGCTCTTTATGAAAAATAATCGCAGATTGATGCAGAGAAAAGCAACAGGAAAGATTATCGGGAAAGATTATCGGCTACTTATCAACACGAGTATGGAAATAACCTCTCTCCTGTCCAGGTATTAGCGTCATAATCTCCTGAAAGAGAGAGGTTCGAGAAAAGTTCCCCTTCTGAACGCTGCACCCCGAATCTGCTATAATCCTTTGGGGAACAGAGAGGAGGCACTATGAGGATAGCTGCGGGAGCAGTCTTTACGTTCTGCTGTTCTTGTGTCGTATCCATCCTTTTCGCCGGCATCGGCGCTTCTCCCCTTGGCGCCGAGACCATAACGGCGAGCGGCTGTTCGGTGAGCAACAGCGGCTACCTGGCCGACCTTGCCCGCGAGTATGAAAAAAGGACGGGAGTGAGGATTCTCCTTCGCGGCGGCGGCAGCGTGGTGGGGCTCGAGGACCTGCGGAGCGGCAAGGTCGATCTTGCCGCCTCGTGCAGGGTCAGGATGAGCAGCGATCCGCCCGACATCGAGTTTGTACAGGTCGCCTGGGACGCGCTCGTTTTTGTTGTGCATCCGGCAAATCCCGTAGAGAGCATCACGCTCGACGACGCACGGGCGCTCTATGCAGGCCAGATAGTCAATTGGAAGCAGCTGAAGGGCAGGGATGCGCCCGTTAAGCTCTTCATCTCGCGGCCGCAGAGAGGGCTGAGCGGCGTGGGCGCCTCGCTGCGAGACATGGTGCTGAAGGGAAAGGACACAGTGAGGACGCCCCACTCCGTATCGCTCGCTTCGACCGGGATTGTCGAACAGATGGTGGAGAAAACGCCCGACGGGTTCGCGGCAACGGGTTTTTCGAGCGCACGGAAGAGAGCGGTTAAAATGCTGAAGATTAACGGGGTTCAGCCGATAAAGGAAACGATAGCAAAGGGCTCGTATCCTTTGCAAAGGCCGCTCTTTATCCTGGCGCCCAAGAGACCGAAACCGGCAGTCAGGCGGTTCGTCGATTTTGTGCTGAGCGCGGAGGGGCAGCGTCTCATCAGCGGTATGGGCGCGCTGTCGCTTTCGGATGCGCCGGGAGCCAGATGAGCCAGGGCAGGGGAGAGCCGTAGAGAAAGGACTCTCGGTACGCGGAGGCGGCTCCTGATGTGGTCTCTTCGAACAAAAATCCTGCTTCCGATAGCAGCGCTCACCGTCGCAGTCAGTCTGGTGAGCGCGTTCTTCTATGCATCCGCTTTCAGCCGCAGCCTCGAAAAAGAGATAATCGCGCGGGGGACCGCGCTGTGCTATGCCCTCTCAAAGGCGGCCGAGGACGGCATCGTCCAGGAGAACCTCGATCTCATCAAGAAGGCCGCCGCGATCACCAGCGCCCCGGACGTCACCTGTGTTCAGGTGTATACGGCTCTCTGGGACCCGATTGACGCCTATCCCTTCCACCGGCTGAAAGATATCCCGCCTCCGGAGGTGGTGCGGCACTTCAAGGAGACGACCTCGCCCTTTTACATGAAGATCAACGGCGCCTACGATTTCTACAGCCCCGTGTTCTTCTCGTGGCTCGATGAATCCGAACCGTCTACGATCGGCTTTGTCCGCGTGTCGCTCTCCTCTGTCTCTCTCCCGAGCGAGCTCAGGGAGGCGACGGTGGCGGGCATCGTGACCTCGATGGGGATTTCGCTCGTTTTCCTCACGGCGGTCTGGATAGTCGTCGGCAGTTTCATCGAGAGGGTCGGCAGGCTTCAGCGCGACATAGCGCTGCTGAAAGAGGGGACGCTTCCGGAGTCTCCGGCGAAGCATTCACGCGACGAGCTCGGAGCTGTTGTCGATGAGTTTTACCGCATGGGCACGGCGATCAAGGAAAAAGAGAGGCGATTGCTCGAATCGGAGACGAGGGTGCGGACCCTTTTCGAGCGCGTCGAGCATGCCCTGTTCAGGACCGACGACAAGGGGAATATCATCGAATGCAACAGCAGGTTCCGCGCCCTGTTCGGGGAGGTGAAGGAGCTCTGCGATATTATGGTCGAAGGCGAAGGGTGCCCTCTGAGGACAATGAGCGGACAGTCGCTCCAGACGGAAGCAAAGGCGGTCGGCAGAGGAGGCGAAGAGCTTGCCATAGTGCTCTCCCTGTATAAAGAGGTCGACGAAAGCGGAGCGGTCATGGGGAGCGACGGCTTCATAATAGACGTCACCGGGCAGAGGAGACTGGAAGAGACGCTTTCCCATGCCCAGAAGATGGAAGCGATCGGCACCCTCGCCGGCGGCATAGCACACGATTTCAACAATATGCTCCAGGCGGTCATCGGCAATACCTCTCTCATGAAGATGAGACTCAAGGATGCCGACCCGCTGCTCAAGCCGGTCAATGCGATAGAGATCGCCGCGAACAGGGCTGCGAACCTGACAAGGCAGCTCCTCGGCTTTGCACGAGGAGGGAAATATATCACCAAGCCGATCAGTCTCAACGCCGCGGTGGAAGACGTGATCCAGATCATATCGAGGACCATCGACAGGGCCGTAGAAGTAAGGAGCGTCCTCACGGAAGGGCTCTGGCTCGTCGAGGCGGACAAGAGCCAGATCGAGCACGTCCTGGTGAACCTCTGCATCAATGCCCGCGACGCGATGCCGGAAGGCGGCGTCCTTCAGATCGAGACGCATAACTTTACGGGAAGCCCTCCTCTCCCGGATGCGCCGGCATCCCGCTATGTGACGGTGCGGGTTATCGATACGGGCACCGGCATCGACAGGAGAGTCCAGCAGCGGATATTCGAGCCGTTCTTCACTACCAAGGAAGAGGGGAAAGGAACGGGAATGGGGCTCGCCATGGCGTACGGCGTGATAAAGAACCATGGCGGGTTCATCACCGTCGACAGTGAAGTGGGGAAGGGAACTGCTTTCACTCTGTACCTTCCGGCTTCGGATAAGACGGAGGCGGCCGACGAGACAAAGGGCGAGGAGCCTCCGCCCGGGAAAGGCACTGTTCTCATCGTTGATGACGAGGATATCGTACGAGACTTCGGTGTTGCGGCGCTGTCAGAATGCGGGTACACGGTAATCGAGGCGTCGGACGGGCAGGAGGCGGTAGAGCTCTACCGCCAGAGAAAGGACGAGATCGATGTGGTCATCCTCGATCTCATCATGCCGAAGATGGGAGGCAAGGAGACCTTCGAGCGGTTGAAGGAGATCAACCCGGGAGTGAGGGTCCTGATTTCCTCCGGATACAGCGTCAGCGACGCCGCGCGAGAAGTGCTCGAAGGAGGGGCCGCAGGGTTCATCCAAAAACCGTTCGATGTGCGCCAGCTTGCCGTAAAGGTGAAGGGAGCTCATTCGTAAGGGGTGGTTTGACGCTCCGCCGGCACGAGGGCGCTGTCCGCTCGCCAATTCTTCAGGAAGGCCGCCTGCCTTGGGCGGTAAAGGGAACGAGCCATCGCGTGGGGAAGACGAGCCGTACGGTTGTCCCCTTTCCCACCTCGCTCTCGAGGGTGATATCCCCCAGGTGCTCCGCCATGATCTGCCGCACCAGGGCGAGCCCCAGGCCGAAGCGGTACCGCTTGGTGCTGAAGAAGGGGTCGAAGACCCGGTCCCGGTCCTCGGGGGGAATGCCCGAGCCCGTGTCGGTGATGGACAGGACCACGGCGTCGTGGGTCCCGGAGCTTGCTATCGTTATCCTGCCCCCCTGCAGCGTGGCATCGACGGCATTCTTTATGACATGGAAGATCGCCGCCCGCAGCAGGTTTCTCTGGGCGTTTATCCTGAGCGGGCGCCTCGAGAGATCGATAATGAGCGCTACGCCTTTCTCCGCTGCCTCCCGCTCCAGGGCGGGCAGGACCATCCGTACGATCCCGTTGAGGTCCTCGTACCGGTAGCTCGACTGGCGGAGCCTCAGCAGGGACTCGAAGTCCCGCACCACCGACTCGAGCCGTTCGACTTCGAAGATGATATCGCCGATGTCTTTCGCCAGCCTGGCCGGGACCTTCTCCCTGGCGAGTATCCTCCTGCTGATGCTGCCGATGATGGTAGCGGGATTGCGCACCCGGTCGGCGATCGAGAGGGCCATGAGGCTCATGGTGCGTTCCGCCACCGTCGTCTCGAGCTCCCTGTTCAGCTCGTTCAGGTCAGCCTCGCTCTGCTTCAGGTTCCTGAACAGGAGATCGTGGGGTCGTATGAGGCCGGTGATGATGACGGTGCGGTAGACCAGGTAGAACGACATGAGGCGGACGAGATGCCCCGCGACGTTGGAGAATGCGGCTGTTTCTACCATAGAGGTAAGGGCGAGCTCGGAAGCGGTGATCAGTATGATGGCCGACGCCAGCAGTTTGAACACGGCGGGGTCGAAGTGCCGCCGTTTCCGTATCAGAAGGACGAGGCCGGCGAGCAGTACGGCGGCGATGAGGTATTCGCTCACCGTGACGAGGAGCGCCCCCTTCGCTCCTTCTGCAAGGACGGCGGGAAAGAGCCCCGGCGAAACGATCGAAAAGAGCAGCAGCCCGCTCGCAAGGGCGTAGGCAGCGAGAACGGCCCCGGCGTTCAGGCGCTCTCCGATGAATACCGGGGCGATGAGAAAGGAGACGCTCTGCACGAAACGGCCGGCGATCCAGAGCTGCAGGGTCGCAGCCCCGTTATGCCCGCTGAACAGGGCGATGCCGTGCGAGGAGAGGGCGTGCAGCAGGTCTATCGCCCCGACGAAGAAATAGGCGATGCCGATGAAGAGGAGATAGGTGTCGGAGATGAAACGGCGCGAGTTCCAGGCGATGGCAAAGATGCCGAAGGAGATCGAGACCCCGAAGAGCTCGCTCAAGGTCCGGAAAAAAGGGTAGTTATAACGGCTGACGAGATAGAGGCCGGTCAGGGCGAGCGCGAGGAACGAGCTTTCGACATACCTGCCCCAGGTGCGGGGATGTCCCTCTGTTCTCTTCATAGCCCGGCGTCGTCACAAGGAGCAGGAGCGTGCGGCAGCATAGCGGGAGCGCGAGATCGTGCTGTCCCTCCCTAGCTCAATTGGACCACATGACAGGATAAAAATCAAGCAGGCTCAGCGGCTCTCGAGGACGACGATGCTGTGCGGCATCAGGCGGCAGCGGTTTCCGCTCACCGCAGTCTGCGAGGAAGGCCCGACGATATCCTCCGGGGACGGTCTCCCCGTATCGATGGCGCGATGCCATGTTCTGCCCCGGGGCGCTTCGGGCAGCTGCATATCGAGGGGAGCAGCGGACATGTTGAGCATCACCTGCAGGTCCTCCTCTCCCTCCTGGAGCGCCCCGAGCGTAAAGGCGAGATGCCGCGCTTCGGGATCGTACCAGGGCGGCTCATTCAGCCGCGCGCCGTGCCACATGACATCGGGGAGGCGGGAGCCCTCCTGCCGTTTCCCCGTGAGAAAGCGGGTGCGCATGAGAGAGGGATGCCGCTTCCGGAACGCGATCATCTCTTTCGTGAAGCGGAGCATATCGCCGTTTTTTTCGGTCAGTGTCCAGTCGAACCAGCTGAGCCTGTTGTCCTGGCAATAGGCGTTATTGTTCCCCCGCTGCGAGCGCAGCGCCTCGTCCCCCATCAGGATCATCGGGACCCCCTGGCTCAGGAAGAGCAGGGCGGTGAAGTTCTTCGCCTGCCGCTTCCTGAGGCTGAGCACCCCGGGGTCGGACGTCTCTCCTTCGACGCCGCAGTTCCAGCTGAAGTTCTCGTCGGAACCGTCGCGGTTGTCTTCGCCGTTGGCCTCGTTGTGCTTCCGGTTATAGCTCACCTGGTCATAGAGAGTGAAGCCGTCGTGGCAGGTGACGAAGTTAATGCTGTTGATCGGGAGGCGGCCCTGGGCCTGGTAGAGATGGCTGCTGCCGGCGAGGGCGTCGGCGACCTTGCTGACGAGTCCCTTGTCGCCCCGGACGAAGCGGCGGACGACGTTCCGGTACTCGCCGTTCCACTCCATCCAGCGGAAGCCGGGGAAATCGCCCACCTGGTAGAGCCCGGCAGCGTCCCACGCCTCGGCGATGATCCTGGTGTTGATGAGGACCTCCGAGAACTCGATGTTCCAGAGGACCGGGGCGTGCCGCATCGGGTTGCCGTCCTCGCCGCGGGCCATGGCGCTCGCCAGGTCGAAGCGGAACCCGTCCACATGCATCTCGCGGACCCAGTACTCCAGGCAGTTGATGATGAACCGAGCGGTGAGCGGATGATTGCAGTTCACCGTGTTGCCGCAGCCCGTGTAGTCGCGGTAGATGCGTTTGTCGAAAGGATCGAGGTGGTAGAAAGTGACGTTGTCCGTTCCTTTGAAATTGATCACCGGCCCGCCGGCTCCTCCCTCTGCGGTATGGTTGAATACCACATCGAGGATGACGCCGATGCCGGCCCGGTGGAGCGCCTTCACCATGTCCCTGAACTCGTTGACAGCCGCGCCCCGGAGGGGGGCCGCGCAGAAGCCGGGATGGGGACTGAAAAAGCTGTGCGTGCTGTACCCCCAGTAATTCTTCAGACCCCTCTTGAAGGTCCCGGGGGGCACGTCCTGCTCATCGAAGGCCATCACCGGCAGGAGCTCCACATCGGTGACGCCGAGCTCCTTCAGATAGGGGATCTTTTCGATCACTCCCGCGAAGGTGCCGGGCCTGCTGACACCGGAGGAGGCGTGCTTCGTGAAGCCGCCTACATGCATCTCGTAGATGACGGTCTTTTCAGGAGGGTGGTTGAGTGGCTCGTCCCCTTCCCAGTCATACGCCATATCGACCACCATCGCCCGCATCGCCGGCGCGCGTTCGTTTTTCCGCTGCAGCTCTTCCGCGCGCCGGCGGTCCCAGAGCACGGTGGTGACGGCCCGCGCCGCAGGGTCGAGGAGCTCGATCGTTTTATTGAACCGGAAGCCGGAGAGGCGCGTTTCGTCGGGGCCGTCGGCGCGCCACGTGTAGTGGGTGCCGACGGGAATATCCTCGACAAAGACATGCCAGAAGAAGAAGGTGCGGTGGATGTCGGGATCGAGCCGGATCACCTGGAACGGCTCGGGGCTGTCCGCCCGCTCGTAGAGCAGGAGCTCGACGGATGCGGCATGCTGGCTGAAGAGGGAGAAGTTGACGCCGTGCGCTCCCTTTTTCGCACCGGCCGGATAGCGCCAGCCGGGGTGTGTCTTGTACTGCTTCACGTCCACCTCCTGATACTCTGTCCGGTATAGATTGGTTTCGGCGTGTAGCGCCCGTTTCTTGAGAACAGGGAGGGCTCTAGGTTCCGAGGAGAGCGCCATGCAGGGCAAGGCACTTTTCTTTTATTTAATTCTAACAGATGGGCATGGGCATTACTACCATGAGGAGGGCCATGACAGCGGCAGACACCGGCTGATCGCCCCCGGAGCTTGGAAGCGGGGGGAGAAAATCTTCTGTTGATTTTTCGCGGACCTCTTGCGTTAAATAAAGGTGGTGTTCCCCTGCGGCTGTCGTGCCGGCCCCGGAGGGGGGCCGCAGGAGGACAAGAGGATTTAGCATGGATGATATGCTGAAAGATAACGATTTTTTCAGGCGCCTCTTCGATATTATTCCCGCAATGGTCCTTATTGCCGATAGCGAGGGGCGTGTCAAGGCGATCAATTCCGCGGCAAAGAACCTGCTCGGTATCACCGACGAACAGGCGTTGAACCAGAAGGGCGGTGATGTGTTCCACTGTATTCACCGCACCGATGACCCGAGAGGGTGCGGGTTCGGGCCGCACTGCGAGCGGTGCGTTGTCCGTATGACCGCTATGGAAGCGATGCGGGGTAATGCCGTGGGCCGGGCAAAAGGCAGGATCATCCTCGAGATCGACGATGCTGTCCGGACGCTCAATCTCCTCGTGAGCGCAGCTCCCCTCGATCTCGATGCGCAGCGCCTCGCCGTTGTGCTCATCGAAGACATCTCCGATATCATCGAGCTGCGCGGGCTCCTGCCGATCTGCGCCTCCTGCAAGAAGATCCGCGATGACGCGGGCTACTGGACGATCGTCGAGGAGTATGTGAGGAAGCGTTCCGAGGCGGAGTTCACCCACGGCCTGTGCCCCGAATGCCTGGAAGTAATGATGGAGAAGCAGCAGCACGACCGAAAGTAAACGCTCCCCTCTGCAACAGGCGAATGGAAGGACCCTCTGACGCTGTCCTGCATCCCCCTGGTCCGGCCCCGGTGCCGAGAGACCGGGGCCCTTCACCCGAACAACCCTGCTGAGTTGACAGTTTCCCCGATGTCTGCTAGCTTCTTTTTAGGAGCGGTATGCGCGCCGAGAGCGCCGGTCATCACCTGCGGGGGGCTGCAAAGGAGGGGAGGCAATGGCAAGAAAGGGAGAAGTGGTCGCGGGAATGCTCTGCGTGGTAACCGTGCTGCTCATGTCCTCTCTTCTGCATGCGCAGGTCGAGGTCGAGAAGAGGGTGACGCTGCTGCCGATGCCCGGCGCTGCCACAGCTGCGGGGCAGGTGTTCATTATGGACGAGCCGGACGGGACCCGGGGGCCGGGACAGAGGCGGCTCAAAGTCACTGCCGAGGGGCTCGAGCCGGGAGCAGTCTATTCCGTGTGGTTTCTCAACGAGCAGCCGGAGATCGATATGGTCCGTATTGGAGACCCCGGCTCTTCGTTTGTTGCCGGTCCCGGGGGGGCCGGCGTCTTCACCGCTTTTGTTCCCGATTTTGCGCCGGGCCGCTGGAGAATGATCCAGGTAGCGCGCCATCCCGATGGAAACCCGCGGAACATAGCGAACATGGAGGTGGCCCTCAAGGCGTATATCGAGTAGCCGGCGCCCGTCACCTCTCCCTGCCGGACCAGCCCCTTCGGGCTTGCTGCTCAGTGCGTGTGCCTGCGGCTCTTTTCGCAGAACTGCATGTTGAGGTCGATCATCTGCTGCTGGATCTTCGCATAGTCGATGCCGTAGTCCTGCCGGAGCGCTGCAGCGATCTCCGCATAGCGCCCGAAGACCTCGCCCACCGAGGTGCAGCTGTAGTTATGGACAAAGTCCCTGCAGAGCAGATGCGCCTCGTCGGTATGCACATGGGGGGTATTCTCGAGGGCGCTGTCGATGAGCGCGCTGATCTCTTTCTTCAGGGCCTCGGTCTCTTCTCCCTGCACCCGCCGCTGGAAGAGCTCGCCTGCCGGGAGATGCTCGATATCGAGGCACCTGGTGAAGTCCCTGCAGTTGAGACAGTTGAAACGCAACTCGTCCTTCAGTGTCTCTACGAGGAAGGTCTCGAGAACCCGGGTGAAGGCTCCGCCCGCATCGGGCCCGGTCATCTCGAGCAACTTCGAAACAAACCCCTCGCTGTTTTCGACAACCGCCCGGGGCGTCTCTCTCACCCGCTTCGCGTTTTCCGCTCCGATAATGCTGCCGGCGAGGATACCATAGTAGCGGAGCTCCTCGGGGAAGAGCGCGAATTTTTTTTTGAGCTCACGGGTATTGAGCTCGTACATTACCGCGAGCTGCGCGAAGGTCTTCTTGTCGGACATGCTGCAGGTCCTCTCTTCCTGAATAGTCGCTTGCTGCCGTACCGATAGGTATAATTATACCTTGCCGGGATAAGAAGCGATAAGAAAATTTAATAGCAGGAGAGCCCCCTTCCTGTTCCTAAGAACGCACCGCGGCAGGTATAATAGACGTAAGACATGCCGAAAATGTTCCTGCTGAAAGGAGTGGCCCTTGGCAACCGTTGAACGCGCAATAGAGATCGCCCGCTTTCACCACAGGGACCAGAAGGACAAGGCCGGCAACGACTATATCGCGCATCCCCTCTACGTGATGGAGCGTTTTGCTCTCGATGATGTCGTCTGCAGGATCGTCGGCGTGCTCCATGATGTTCCCGAAGATACCGAGATGACGGTCGACGACCTCCGGAGGGAAGGCTTTTCGGAGGAGATCATCGAGGCCCTCGATGCGATCACCATACGCCCCTGCGAAACCCTCGACGACTACATCCAGCGCGTCAAGAAAAACGCCATCGCCACGAGGGTC
The DNA here is from genome assembly GCA_040752355.1 of Nitrospirota bacterium. Taxonomy (NCBI): domain Bacteria; kingdom Pseudomonadati; phylum Nitrospirota; species Nitrospirota bacterium. The sequence continues at coordinate 139,809 of JBFMHE010000005.1, forward strand.
AAGATAGAAGATGTCCGCCACAACCTGATCCGGAGCATCGAGGCAGCGCGTGATGCCAGCCAGGACAAAGAGCAGCGGGAGATGTACGGAAGGATGGCGAAGCGGTATATCAAGACCTTCAAGTTCCTCCTCGAGCCCTTCGATGAGCGTTCGTCGTACGGGCAGGAAGCCCTCGACGCCGAGAGGGTCTGCCAGACGCTGTAGCTGCGCGCAGCAGCGATTGTCCCCCGGTCTTACAGCTCGATAATGAAACTGTCCCTGCGGTGAAAGTCCGGCTGAGGGCCGGGATGCGTCAGCGCCCAGTATGTCGTCGAACCCTCCGCTGTTTTGATGACGGCGCTGACAGCGACTTCCAGGGCCTGATCGCCCGGTATGATGCTGCCCATATCGAGCTCCAGGGAGAGCCTGAGGCTGTCCGGTTCGATATCGATGCTGAACGGCAGCGACGTGAAGGCAGGCTCTTCCCGCATGCCCTGCCGGTACGCGGTGAAGCGGTAGACATTCCAGTGGCCGGACGGCGAGAGGTTGAATTCCCAGTAGCCCCCGGAATTTTTTGCAGCGAGAAAGAATTCGAGGCAGGTCTCTTCCCACAGCCGGTCCTTGCGCCCAGGCACGCCCCCGGGCTCGGGAACAGCGATTGCCGAGAGCGGACCGGTGATCGCGCAGCTCACGGAGAGCGTATGCGGACGCCGTGCGACGGCGCCGGTGATGGCGATATCCGGACAGCGCCCGTCCGCCGGGAACGGCTTCAGCGCGAAGCTTCTGCTGCTCATCGGATGCCCTCGATAAGGGACCGGATTGTTTTTTCCTGGGCCTCGATGCTCTCCGCGAGCCTGAACTGGACGAGGGCCCTGGTGAGGTTGTGCTCCGGGCTCTTCACCCTGAAGTAGATATTGCCTTCAAGATAATCGGTAAAGAACCTTAGCCCGAGCTCGAACGCTATCAGGCGGATTGCATCGTAAAGATAAACGAAATCATGTGCGGTGAGGAACGTCCTCGCCTCCGAAAGATACCCCTTCAGCATCGCCCGGCAGAGGTTGATATCAAAGGAAGTCCTCTCCCACTCCTGAACCTCCTCTCCGAGCGGGTTACAGCCCGAGCGGAGAGCGTCTCCGATATCGTAGTGGACCAGTCCGGGTTTGATGGTGTCCAGGTCGACCATGCTGACAGCCTGTCCCGTAGTCCTGTCCATCAGTATGTTGTTGATCTTCGGGTCGCCGTGGACAGGCCGGAGCAGAAGCGCGCCCTGCGCCTTCGCTTGCTCGAGCACATGCGCCCAGGCGCTCCGCTCGCCCACGAACCGCAGGCAATACTTCGCCTCGACCGAGTCCGGTGGAGCGTGCTTCGCCAGGACAGCATCATAGTGCCGCAGGTACTGTGGGGTGATATGGAATCCCTCGAGCGTATCGGCGAGGCTTCCGGGAGGCAGATCGCTCAGGAGGGTATGGAAAAGGCCGAGCGCGTAACCGGCCTCCTCTGCATGAGCACTGTCCCTGACCGTATCGAAGGACTCCGCGTTCTCGATGAAGCTGAGCGCGCGCCAGAACGAGCCCCCGGCATCGACCCAGTGGTCACGGCCGTCGTTAGTCAGCAGGACAGACGGGACCTCCCAGCGGCGGCCCTTCGAGAACGGGGTGCGCTCGAGACGCGTGCGGATATGCCCGGTGGCGACGAGCATATTCCGCATGACGAGCTCGGGCCGGCGAAACACCTGAGTATTGATACGCTGGAGGACAACGTGTTTTCTCTCGGCGCCGTCCAGGGTAACGAGGAAGGTGCGGTTGATGTTCCCGCTCCCGAATTCCCGTACGTCGACAACCGTGCCCTTTGGCGTGAACTGCTCTGCAACGATAAACAGGCTCTTCACTGGTATCTCTTATCCCGGATTTGCTGCTTGCAGATATTCTAGTGAAGACCGCGTACCGGGGTCAATCAGGAAGACACAGATTAAAACACAAACGAGAGCCCGGCATTCACAAAGATGCGTGATCGGTCGCGGGGGCCGCTGAATTCGGAGCCGACCCCGGCGTCGAGCACCACCCGCTCCGTGAGCTGATGCCGGACGCCTGCTTCGCCGCCTATTGTCTCCTGTTCTCCGTGATGGACCGACTGCTCGATAAAGATATCCGCCAGAACGGTCGTCCGGGTATGGAGCGGCGCCCCGATCGGGTAGCTCGGGCCGAGGACGAACCGGTAACGGCCGGCGCGCTCTCCCTCCTCCCTCCCGCTGATGAAGGCATAGGAGGCGTTGAGATGCATGCTGAGCCGGTTGAACGATCGGGTGACCAGCCCCGTCACCTCGAAGTCGACGCCGGACGAATCGACGCCGGTCGGCAGGGTGACCGAGCCCTTGATGCCGAGGGCGGGCAGCGTCAGGGTCTCCTGGTTGAAGTTGTAGAGCGCTGCAACGCTCAGGTCGCCCGACTTTGCGGGGTCATCCACATCATGAGGGTCGGTGAAGAACGTTGTTCCGGCCTCGATATGAAAATTCGGCAGGGCTCCATAAATAAGCGTTACGGGGAAAAATGCCTGGTCTTCAGCATGGCGCTTCGAGGAGAACCCTGCGCCCGCCTCGATAGCCCGTTCGCCCTGGGATACGGAGTAGGCATCCTGCAGGTGCAGGGGACGGCCCTCGTCGAGATTCTTGTGGTCGATGGCTGCAGCGGCGGACGCGCAGCATACCATCCCTAATGCAGTAAGAGCGGTAAAGAGCCGATTCATCGCTGCTTCCTCCTCTCAATGATTTCCGTGTGCGCCGTGCGGCAGGTGTCCTTCGTGGGGACTGCTCTTGTCCCGAGGCCCGGTCTCGATGCCCAGCACCTCCTGCACCGACGGAGGGCGGGGGCCCATCATCCCGCCTCCGTGCATCGCTCCCACAGGCGCATGATAGTCGCGGTACCGGTCGTCCGGCGCATGGTTCCGGTGGAGATAGACCTCGAGTATCTTCATGATCTGGTCTCTCTTCGCCCGGTACGTGGGATAGAGATCGGGCCTGCTCAGGACATCGTCGACATTGTCGTGCAGCATGTGCAGGTTGTCGAAGATAGCGGCAGCCTCGGGAAACCTCCTGCTGAACTCAGGAGACGCTTCCCTCATCATCGGCATCATCTGCCATTCGACCGGAGGCTTCCGGAGGTAGCCGTGGTAATGGGCGATGACGCGGGGCATCAGGCTGCGCTGCTTATCGCTATCGCCCATGAGCTGCACATCGTACGCGGCAGCCTGCAGCCAGTGGTACGCCCAGATCTGCGTATTGAACTCGGGAAATTTCCTGCTGAAGGACTTGGACTCGGGCCAGCTCCAGAGCTTCCCGTGGTGGTCGAGCGGATGCGTGGTAATGGCCTCGGGCTTTTCGAGATAGTCCTCCAGGATTTTGCGGTACGCCGCCTCCTTATCCGCTACCGTGTCGGTCGCAAAGAGGTCGTAGAGGCTGCGGTGGAGCTCATGCGCCCAGTTGAACGCCCTCTGCACCTCCCATACCATGCGCGTGAAGGTCGGGGCGACCTGCTCCTCGTCCGGGGGCACCGGAGGCGAGCTGAAGATGAAGTCGAGCACTTCGAGCCGCGCTTTCTCGACCTTCTGCGGGTCCTGTGTGCGCAGCAGGGTCTCGGCCAGGTGCGCATGGCCGAAATCGATGCCGTTGAACTCTCGATAGAGCTGGGGCAATTCACGCTGGAGCGCCCATGTCCACGGGCCGCCCGGGGCCCAGCGGTGGTCTCGCGTCGTCCACTGCGCGTCTGCCGAAACAACGCCCGTCAGCATGACAAGGACTATGGCGAGCAGCAAAAGGCAGGATTTATTGCTTCGCATACCATCTCCTTTTTTATTGATTGCGTTCATCGATAGGGGGACACTTCTTCTGACAGGCGAACCGGCGGCGAAGTGTTCCGCAAAGATTCCTTAGAGCAATTCTACAAAGAAATAGAGGGCTGCGCAATGGCAGGAGCTCCCGGGAGGAGCGAGTTCTCAGGGACGTTGGAGTTCTCAGGGACGTTGATTGAGTTCTCAGGGACGTTGATGAATTAGTTGACCTGATTGATGGATTGCGGGATAATATTGCATGCCACGACAAGCGAGACTCGACTATCCCGGCACACTGCACCACGTAATATGCAGGGGAATAGAAAAGAAAGCTATAGTCTCTGACGACAGAGACAGAGACTATTTCATTGAGCGTTTTGGGAATCTTGCGGCAAAGACAGATACGGCGGTTTATGCCTGCGAAAGATACGGCATCCCCATGGCGCTGGTGGCACGTGAAACAGGGGTCACCACTTCGGCTATTTCAAAACTCATGATCCGATGAATAGCTCAACTAATTCATCAACGTCCCCACAGCTCCCGATCACCTCAGCCATCCCCCAGCGAAGAACCGTTTTTGAGATCTTCCACGCCTGGTCGCTGCTCACGGAATAGGTTTTTCGGGTTCCCAGCTCCTTAGAGCTGATTATTTCATTCATGGACGTCGCGCAGCCGGAGAGGAAGACGAGACAGAGACAGATGCCGATGAGTTTCACTATAGCCCCCCTGATGTAGTCACTCGTAGTCACAGGCACGTTTATTAAGAAATCGGACACCCATTAAAAAACCATAAATCAGAGCGATTTATGGTGCCCCCTGCAAGATTCGAACTTGCGGCCCCAGGTTTAGGAAACCTGTGCTCTATCCGACTGAGCTAAGGGGGCTCCGGCCGTACCAGAATTACTATCTTAGCATAAAAGGGCGGGAAACCGTAAGGGGTTACGCTGCTACCGATCGATCCCTTTTTTGCCGCGCTCCATAGCCGTAAAGGCTTTATCCACCGCATCCCCGGGGTCCTTCGCCTTGAGAACGCCCTCGATCTCCCAGGTGCCGAGACCGACGACGGGCTTGCCCGTCTTGAGGCCGAAGGCGATTTCGGAGAGGGTGCCGTATTCGCCGCCTACGGCGATGACCGCATCGGCCGAGCGGACGATGAGCACGTTTCTGCCCTCGCCGAAGCCGGTGGCGACAGGCACATCGATATACGGGTTGGCATCTGCCTTATCGAGCCAGGGCAGGATGCCGACCGTGATGCCGCCCGCTTCCTTCGCTCCTTTTGCAGCAGCCTGCATCACGCCCGAGAGCCCTCCGCAGACGAGCGTTGCTCCCCGCCGGGCGATCAGCCTCCCCACCTCCTCGGCAATCGTGAGCATAGCATCATCGGCATTGCCGGCGCCTACGACAGCGATCATCCTCTTAGGCATACCGTACTATAACAAAATTCGAAATCCCGAGTCCGAAGAACACTGGGGGAGGGGGGATGGTATGCGAGCGGCTTTTTTCGTCGTCCGCCGAGCACAGGGATGTGCGAGGCAGACGAAAACCCCGGAGGTCGCATCGACCGGGAATCGGGGTGGCAGTTGAGCGGGCATACTGTGCCTCATCTGACTCCCCCTCCTCATTCCGTTGGACGCCCTTAGTGAGGGCTGATCGCTGATGGCTGATTGCTCATAACGCTGATTGCTTGTACATACCTGTTGCTCTATAATAGGGATAACCATGCAGAAGATCTCTAAACAGCGGGTCCTCGAAATTGCGAAGACCTCGGGGGAGCTTTCCGAGGTCGATCTCTCGGGCATCGACCTGAGCGGCAGCGATTTCAGCGGCGTCAATTTCAAGGGCTCCGATCTGCACGGGACCGACCTCTCGAAGTCCAACCTCAACGGCGCCGACCTCTCGGGAGCGAACCTTTCGAAGGCCGATATCAGCAGCTCGAATCTTACCGGAGCCCGGCTCATCGGCGCCAATCTCGAAGAGGCTGATCTGAACCACTCGACGCTCAACGGCGCCGACCTCTCGGGCGCCAACATGAAAGGGGCGAACCTCCAGCTCGCCAGCCTCGCTGCTGCGAAGATGCGCAAGGCCGACCTCACCGGAGCGATACTGAAGCAAGCGGATGTTGGCGCCGCCATCCTGATCGTGGCACGGCTCACCAGGGTGAATGCCTACGGCACGAGCCTCATCGCCGCAGACCTGACCGAAGCGGACCTGACCGAAGCGGAGATGACTAAAGCCGACCTGAATGCCGCGATCCTGAAGGGAGCGGACCTGAGCAATGCCACGATCCTCAATGCGAACCTCCAAGCAGCCGACCTCAGGGAAGCCAATCTCCAGGGCGCGAGGCTGAGCGGCACCGACCTCACCCGCGCACGGGTAGACGGCACGAGGGCTCCCGCAAAAGCTGCCGACGAATAGTTCCGTTGCGTTCTTGTTGTGCTCCAGCGTTAAAGAGGAAAGGGTTCTCCCTGAAAAAGGAAAGGCTGCCGTCTCCGGCAGCCTTTTACAAAGGGGTTCGCGGTCATCCCTGCCATCCAGCCGGCCGGGATGACCGCCTCTTTGAAGAGAGAGTCGGGGCGAGAGGATTTGAACCTCCGACTTCACGGTCCCGAACCGTGCGCGCTACCAAACTGCGCTACGCCCCGTCTTCCAACGACATGAAACGGTGAATGGGTGATACGGAAGAAGCGAGAGACGAATATAATTCTACCATTTTCCCGCTCCCCGTGTCACCGTGGCTCCGGGTCAGATATTTTCCTTCATCTCCCAGACGCCGCAGGGGCAGATGCCGGCGCAGAAGCCGCAGCCGATGCACTTCTCCTCATCGACGATGTACTCGAAGGCGCCGCCCTTATGCTCGACCCTGCTGATGGCGCCCCAGTAGCAGGTGGCCTCGCACATGTGGCAGTCGCGGCAGGCGGCGCAGGACATGCACTTGTTCGCTTCTTTATCGGGCTGGAAATCGCCGACGCAGACATCGTAGTACTCTCGTCTGATCCGCTCGTAGGGGATCACCTGCTTTATCTCGGGCGCCCGCGGCGCGTGCATCATCTGGTAGTGAACGGTCTCTGCCACGAGCCGCCCCTGGCCGATGGCATGGGTGACGAGGCCGAGGCCGGTGGCGTCGCCCACGGCGAACACCTTTACATCCGACGTCTGTCCGATGTCGTTGACCTTGATCCAGCCCCGCTCGGTATGGACGGTCTGCGGCAGGAAATCGAGGATCGGGACATCGCCGACAGCCATGACCACCAGGTCAGCATCGAGGGCCGAGCCGTCCTTGAAATGGAGCTTCCTCTCCTCTGCATCATACCTCTCGGTGAGCTTCGGCCAGAGGATCCGGGTACCCTTCGCCGTCGCCACCTCCATCTCTTTGCCGAAGGCAGCGGGCTTCTGGATATCCACGGCGACCACCGATTCGGCGCCGTAGTTGTACGCCTCGGACGCGACATCCATGCCGACGTTGCCCGCGCCGATGACGACTACCTTCTTCCCTTTGAGGTCGGGGTGTCTGCCGCTGTTTATCGCCCTCAGGAAGTCATAGGCAGACTCGATCTGCTCAGAGCCGGGGAAGGCGATGATCCGCGGCTGGTGGGCGCCGACGGCGACGATGACGATCTCGTTGTCTCTGTATATCTGCGCGAATTTTTCCTTGTCGACCCTTGCGCTCAGGTGCACATTGACTCCCAGCTCCTTGAAGCGCGAGAGCTCCTTCTGGAGGATCTGCTGGGGAAGCCGCTCTCTCGGGATGCAGTGCTCGATCTTGCCCCCCAGCTTATCCGACGCTTCGTAAAGATCGACGTAATGGCCCTTCAGCGCGAGCTGCCAGGCAGCGCTGAGGCCTCCCGGTCCGCCGCCGATGACCGCCACGCTGTGGCCGGTCGGCTTCTCCTTTTTCGGGGCGGGCAGGTCGAGGGCGAGACTGCCGAGCCTGTTGATCCGGAGGGGAACATCGATCATTCCTCTCGTACAGCTCTGCATGCAGAGGTTCGGGCATATTTCGCCGCAGACCGTGGCAGGAAGCGGGCTGTACTGCAGCACCAGCTCGAGCGCATCCTGGTAGAGGCCCTGCCGCATGAGCGTCGCCCTCTTGTGCGAGGGGATATGGGTGGGGCAGGCATAAGCGCAGGGCGGCGCGTACTTCTCGTTCGCCCAGATCGGCTTGTTGCGCCGCTCCTGGCCGGTGGTGATATAGGGGAGCAGCGTCAACTCATGATCGAGGTATTCGGCGAAGATGCCTCCCTGCCCGACCTCCTTCTCCCACCTGCTCTTCCTGAAGTCGGCGGTGGAGAGCTTCATCTTCTTCTTCGCCGCTTTCTCCTGCGGGGTATAGGCGACGAGCTTTTTCCATTCCTCCTTCGAACGGGTGAGCTCATCGTAATAGTCCGTCCTGTCGATCGCCTCGAGATAGGGCCTCATATTCTCGGTGAGCCACTCCCAATCCTGCGGCGTGAGCTCGAGGAGCTGTACGTCCCTGTCGCTGTAACCCTGGATGGGGCCGCGGAAATAGATCGTACCGCCCACCATACCGACGCAGGGACGGTAGCCGAGGACGTTTTCGGGGTTCCGGGGGTTGACGCCGCAGACCACGGCGATGCCGCCCGCCTTGAACTCGGCGAAGGAATCCCCCACGTTTCTGAAATACCAGGACTGCGGGGGATCGAAGCGCGGGTTGCGCTTGGTCATGGTGTCGCACCGGGCGCCGCCGCTGCCCTGGACATAGAGGACACCCTGCGCTGCTGCGTTGAACGCGCCGTTCGTGGCGTCGCCCAGGACCGTGATCCGGGCGCCGCAGTTGAGCCATCCCGCATCGTCCGAGACGCTTCCCTTCACGACGATCTCGGTGCCGGGCATGCCCATGCTGCCCAGACGCTGGCCGGCGGTGCCTTCGACAATAACCTTGACCGTCTCGACGCTCTCGCCCTGGCCGCGGGGCCAGATGCGGCCGCCGATGCCGTGCTGTCCGTCGGCGAGGATGCGGAGCTCGCGCGCGCCTTCCTGCACCGCCTGCTGTATATGCTCTTCGAGGATGCGCGACGGGAGGCGGTCGCCGTTCGGTCCGCCGTTGATCACCACAACCGCATCGCCGACGAGGGATACGATCGTATCGGCCTTCCGCTGCCTTGGCTCCGGGTTCGCCGTAGCACGAGGAGCGGCCTGTTTTTTTGCCGCCGTGGGCTGCTTCGTCTTTTTATTTGATTGCTGACTGCTGACTGCCGACTGCCGTCTCTTAGCACGCATAGCTGATTCCCAACCTCTCCGCCATTGCTTTGTCATCGATACTCAAGCCGTCGGACATGCCGATCGGGAGCTCGGTGCTCCTGCCCATAGGGGCGAAGAGCTTTCTCAGCTCCACATCGGCGGCCTTGAAGACCTCGACCACGCGCTCGGCGACCTTGTCGGCGTCGAGCCTGCGGTAGAGCTTCGGGTCCTGGGTGGTGATGCCCCGCGGGCATTTGCCGGTATTGCAGAGATTGCAGCGGTTGTTCTCGTCGCCGAAGCAGTCCGCCGCCGCCTGCATGATGTACTTGCCTATCGCTACTCCCGAGGCGCCGAGCATGATGAGCGCCGCCGCATTCGCAGCGAGGTGGCCCTTTTTGCCCACGCCGCCGGCAGCGATCAGGGGCAGCTCGTTCTGCTTGCCCTGCTTCACGAGGTCGAGGTAGCACTCCCTGAGGTTCGACGCGATGGGGTGGCCCATCTTGTCCATCGATACGTTGTAGGCGGCGCCGGTGCCGCCGTCCTCGCCGTCGATGCAGAGCGCCGCGGCGTACGGGTTCCTGGCGAGGTTGTTCAGCACCGCCTTGGCGGTCTTCGACCCCGAGATCTTCGGGTAGACCGGCACCCTGAAGCCCCAGGCCATGGACATGGATTGAATCATCTTCGCCACCGCCTCTTCGATAGAGTACTTGGTCTGGTGCGTGGGCGGCGACGCGAGATCGACGAACTGCGGGACGCCGCGGATCTTCGCGATCAGCTTGAGCACTTTCTGCGCCATGAGCAGTCCGCCGTCGCCCGGCTTCGCGCCCTGGCCGTACTTGATCTCGATGGCAGCGGGGTCCTCGACCATATGGGGCAGGGCATGGATGATCTCGTCCCAGCCGAAGTAGCCCGACGCGATCTGTATGATGAAGTACTTGAGATACTTCGACCGCAGCAGCCGCGGCGGCATGCCGCCTTCGCCCGAGCACATGACGACGGGGAGGCCTTCGACCTCGTTCAGGTACGTGATGCCCATCGCGAGCCCCTCCCACATCGGCGGAGAGAGCGCGCCCACGGACATGCTGCCGATCATGATCGGGAATATCTCGCGCACCGGCGGGACGAAGGTCCTCTTCGCGCTGTCGATGACCAGGCGGCCGTCCTCCTGCGTCAGCGGCAGGTCTTCGGGATGCATGATCCTCCCGAGCAGCGTGCGGATGCGGAACTCGTGCCTCCCCGCATCGAGCGCAGGATCGGTGAGCATCGAGATCCTGGTGAACTTGATGCGGTCGAGGGTCGAGACAGCCGGATCGTTTCTCCTTCCGCCCCTCTTGTACCCGTCGCCGCCCTTGTTTTTGTAATGGAGGAACTTGTTGTGCGGATTGAATTCGGGCTCAATCGCCTCATTGGGGCAGACGAGGGAGCAGGTCGCGCAGCCGGTGCAGTACCGTTCCATATCGGTCACCTGCTCGACGACATGCGTGATCGAACGGACCGCCGTCGGCGACGGGACGGGCCCCTCGGACCTGACGGTCCGCTGCACCTTCACCGCGGGTTGAATCGCCTTGACCGGGCAGACCGCCGTGCACCTGCCGCAGCGTTTGCAGCGGTCGTCCCTCCAGCGGATTATATAGGGAAACTCCTTGAGCGAGAGTTGATGGTTGTTGTCCAGCATCATAGTGCCTGGCCGTGCAGCTGGTTCCATACCGTTACCTCCTCTGCCTGTGGCGAAACGATTACCATATCGTACTTCATGGGGAATATGTCCTTGCTCCGGTCCCGTTTCGGAACCGCGCTGTCAACGCCGCACTCCTCGGACATCAATGCATACTTCCCTTTGACGCCGCCGACGACGCCGGGCCTGAGCTTCTTGGCGTCATGCACCATGAAGACCGACCCGTCGGGGGTGAAGCCGATGACCATGTTCGGCCCGTCGATGCAGAGGGGCCTCAGCGACTGCTTCATGAGCGTGAGCGCCTGCCGGTCGGGCCGCTGCTCGATCTCCGACGCCTTGAGCGGGGTTATCACATCCTTGTAGTAGGGAAGCGGGAATCCCAGCTGCCGCACCGTATAGTGGAGGATGTGGGTGAAGACCTCGCTGTCGCTGTTGTACCCGATGTAGCCCGGGAACCCGCGGCTCGAGAGAAACTCCCGTATGGGGACGAACGCCGTATTCTCGCCGTTCGTCATAGAGCAATAGCCTTGAATGAAGAACGGGTGGCAGGCATAGAGATAAATGGCGTAGTTGGTGTTCTGCCGTCCCTGCGCCAGGATGATCTTCGCGGTGAGCCCGTCCCTGTCGAGGCCGAAGAACTCCGCGACCTGGAGCGGGTCGCCCACTTCCTTGAGGGTGAGCACGTCGGGGTAGAAGGAGAAGACGAAGAGCGCCTCGTCCGCTTCGCCCATCTTCCTGAGGGCGAGACGGGTGGTCAGCAGGAGGTCCTCTTTCTCCTGCATCGTCTTGTTCCGGCAGCTCGCGGGATAATCGTAAGCCCGTGCGAAATAGTGCTCGCGTGCGACCATTCCCTTTATCGGTTTCATCTTCGGCTTCCACTCATACTTGAGCGAGAAGCCCGACCGTTTCATGTAGTCGTCGAGCAGCCTCTTCCCCTCGCCGGAGCTGATGCCGGACAGGACAGGGTACTTCTTGAGCTTCTCGAACGGGCCGCCGAGGTCTTTGAGGGTGAGGCCGAGCCCCGAGCCGTCGTGGCCCTCTTTCATGGTCTCGAGGGCGAGGATCGGCTCCATGGCCGAGATATAGCTCCCGGATGTAACAGCAGCAAGTCTGCACATGATGATTACCTCGATAGTGGTATGGCTTTACCATTAAAAAAAGCGCCTATACCGGTACTTCGGTATACGACGCTGCGTCGGTAGCCGTTTGCCGTTCATTATTATAGAAAATTGTTTGTTGCGTTTTCAATATAATGAAGCAATTTCGCCTTGACAAACAATTTTTTCATTGGATAAAGTTATAAGGTTATAGGCAACCGTTTACCATGTCCAAAATATCCTCAGGCATAAAGGCGCTCGACCAGCTGGTCGACTCCCTCTACATCGGCGACAACGTCGTCTGGGAGGTCGATGCAGGGACCTCCCATGATGTCTTCATCCTCAACTTCATCCGGCAGTCCTTCGAGGATTCGCAGCGGGTCATCTACATCAGCTTCAACCGGTCTCCGCAGAGCATCCTCAACGACTTCAGGGGCATTATCAATACGGAGCACTTCGTGCTCCTCGACTGCTTCACCGCAGGCAAGGGGAAGAACGACACGACCTTCCTCAAATTCTACGACAAGCCCCTGAGCTGCAACGTGGTCAAGATCGCCGACCCCCGTGATATCGATGCGTTCACCGCGACGCTCAACGAGATAGAGGACAGCCTCCCTCCGGGGGCGCGCTACGTCTTCGACAGTCTCACCGGGATGCAGGACCTCTGGGGCGACGAGAACTGCACGTACAAGTTCTTCACCTACATGTGCCCGCGCCTCTACGACCTCGATACCGTCGCCTACTGGATACTCGAAAAAGAGGCGCACAGCCAGAAGTTCAAGGCGAACCTGAGACACATCACCCAGGATGTCTTCGACCTGTACGTGCGGCGGGACCGGCTGTATATCAAGGCCGTAAAGCTCTCGGGCAGGCAGGACAGGGAGGCCTTCAAGCCGCATGTCTACGAGATCTCGGGCAGGGATATCTCCATTACGCTGCCTAAGAGGGAGCCGGCCACCGATCTGGGCGGCAGGCTGAAGGAACTGCGCCTGCGGCGAGGGATGAGCCAGAAGGACCTGGCGGACAGGGTGGAGATGACCCCCAGCTTCGTCTCGCAGCTCGAGAGCAACCAGATCAGTCCGTCGCTGAGCTCCTTTGTCCAGATCTGCAGGGCCCTCGGGGTGAATCCCGCGGAGTTCCTGGACGGGGAGAAGACAGCGGCCTCGCCGTGGCTCTTCAGGAGAGGAGATATTTCCTCGCGCCTCGCCCCTCTCGGCGACGGCATCAAGGGGGCTGCGATCGTGAGCGATGAGAAAATGTCCGCGAGGATGGTGGTCATTCCTCCCGGGATTGCCGTGAGAAAGCATTTCCATTCACTGAAAAAGCCGGAGCTCATCTCCCTCGTGCGCGGTGCGGTGTCGGTGACCATAGAGGGAAAGACCGAGACGCTCGATCCCGGCGATTGCGTGTATCTCAAAGAGGCGGTTCCCACCCAGTGGAAGAACGAAGGAGGTGATGAGGCTGAATTGCTCGCCGTCTGGTAAGGTGAGACAGGGGTAACCTACGATCTTCGGTTTTTCGTCGCGGCGAAAGGCCGGTGATTTTTTTTGCCCTCTCTGTTTACCAATACTTAATTTTGCGGACTGCTTGTTTAACAGCACTTAATGAGGAGGTTGGAATGCCGAGCCATTACGGTCCATCCCGGCCCATCCCGGCCCATCCCGGCAATGAGGGACTGGCAAGAATAACGAGGCGCATAGCGACTCACAAAAACCAATCACCAAAGGAGAGAGACAATGAATTTGCAGCAGCCGAATGCCAATGATGCAACGAGGACGACGAACCGTTCGAGAAGCGTTTCACCGATGAGCGGACTCTGCACGCGCTGTATCGACGGGTGCAGGGGCAATTGCGAGGTTTTCAAGGCGACGTTCAGGGGCAGGGAGCTCCTCTACCCCGGGCCTTTCGGCACGGTGACCGCCGGCGGCGATAAGAATTATCCCGTCGACTATTCCCACCTGAACATACACGGGTACGCCTTCGGCGCCAAGGGCCTCCCCGCAGGACAGAAAGGCGACCCCGATACCGCCCGGTTCCCGAACGTCAATACGGAGACCGCCTACGGGTGGGACAAGAAAGTGAAGATGAAAGTGCCGATCTTCACCGGCGCGCTCGGCTCTACCGAAATCGCCCGCAAGAACTGGGAGCATTTCGCTATCGGGGCCGCGATTTCCGGCGTGACGATCGTCTGCGGCGAGAATGTCTGCGGCATCGATCCCGCCCTCGAGCTGAACGGCAAGAACAAGGTGACCAAGGCGCCCGACATGGACCGCAGGCTCGAGCTCTACCGCCGCTATCATCAGGGATACGGCGAGATACTCGTCCAGATGAATGTCGAAGACACCCGGCTCGGCGTCGCCGAATATCTCATCGACAAGCACGGGCTCGAGACCATAGAGTTGAAATGGGGCCAGGGTGCAAAGTGCATCGGCGGAGAGATCAAGGTGAGTTCCCTGGAGCGCGCCCTCGAGCTGCAGCGGCGCGGCTACATCGTCACCCCCGACCCCTCCGACCCGGTGGTCCAGGCTGCGTTCAAGGATAAAGCCATCAAGGAGTTCGAGCGCCACAGCCGCCTCGGCTTCATCGACGAGGAGGAGTTCTATGCCGAGGTCAACCGGCTGAGAAAGCTCGGCTTCAAGAGGATCACCCTGAAGACCGGCGCCTACGGCCTGCGCGAGCTCGCCATGGCGCTCAAGTGGAGCTCCAGGGCCAAGATCGATCTGCTCACGATCGACGGCGCTCCCGGCGGCACCGGCATGAGCCCCTGGCGCATGATGGAGGAGTGGGGCATGCCCTCGGTGTATCTGCATGCGGCGGCATACGAATTCGCCAAGATACTTGACGACCAGGGCGAGCGGGTCCCCGATCTCGCCTTTGCAGGCGGCTTCAGCAGCGAGGACGGCGTCTTCAAGGCGCTCGCCCTGGGCGCTCCCTTCACCAAGGCGGTCTGCATGGGCCGCGCCCTGATGATCCCGGGCATGGTCGGCAAGAATATCGGCCTCTGGATGAAGGAGAACGACCTGCCGAAGACGGTGAGCGAGTACGGCTCCACGGTCGAGGAGATCTTCGTCAACTACGAGGAGGTGAAGAACCTCGTCGGCAACGACGAGATCACGAACATCCCGCTGGGGGCGGTCGGCATCCACAGCTATTCTCAGAAGATCAGGGTCGGGCTGCAGCAGCTGATGGCAGGGGCCCGCTGCTTCAATATCCCCTCGATCACGAGGAACGAGCTGATGTCTCTTACCGACGAATGCGCCAGGGTCACCGGGATCCCCTACCTGATGGATTCCTACCGTGCCGAGGCGATGAAAGTGCTCAAGGCAGGCGCCTCTTCAGCCGCCCGTAAACGGAAGTCGGCATAGGGAGCGGGCGGATTCTTTTCGCAGTACAGTACACGGCGTCCGTTGTCCGCGGGTCCCCGCGGACAACGGACATCACTACGGGAACAGAGGGGATGCGATGAACAAGACCATGGTTGCTATTCTCCGGGTGCTGGACAGAGCGGCGGAGATCACCGGCTCCCGGGAGATAGCGCGGAAGCTCAAGGCGCATGGTGTCGAGCTCACCGAGAGGACGGTGCGCTACCACCTGAGGATTCTCGATGAGCGGGGCTATACCGAGGTGTTCGGGAAAGAGGGGCGGCTGATTACCGCCAAGGGCCGAAAGGAGCTGAAGCATGCGCTCGTCTCGGAGCGGATCGGCTTCGTGAGCAGCAAGATAGAGACGCTCTCGTATCTCACGACGCTGAACCTCGGGACGATGGAGGGGTCGGTCATCCTCAATGTCTCCTTTTTCCCCGAGGAGCGTCTCGGGGAGTCGCTCGACATCCTGCAGGGTATCGCTGCCTCGCCTTATGCGATGAGCGACCGCTTGATCCTCGCCCGGGCCGGCGAACGGATCGGGGATATCCCGGTCCCGGACGGCAGGGTGGGGCTGGGCACCATGTGCAGCGTGACGATCAACGGCATCTTTCTGAAGGCGGGGATACCGGTGGCCTCGCGGTTCGGCGGCATCCTGGAAGTGGAGGAAAGGGCGTGCGAGCGGTTCGTCGCCCTGATAAGTTACGAAGGGTCGTCCCTCGATCCCCTCGAAATCTTCATACGGGGGAAGATGACCGATGTGCAGGGGAGCGTGAGGAGCGGCAACGGGAGGATTCTCGCGAGCTTCAGGGAGATCCCGGTGGTATGCAGGGACGAGGCGGTCGGGCTCTCGGAGAGGATGTCTGCGCAGGGAGTGGGGGGCGTTCTCCTGATCGGCAACCCCAATAGCCCGCTCCTGGACATCCCCGTGGGCTTCGACAAGGCGGGAATCGTAGTGGTCGGGGGCTTGAACCCTGTCGCCGCCCTCGAGGAGGCCGGCATCCCGACCGAGAGCAGGGCGATGTCGACGCTGGTCGAGTATGCACAGTTGCAACCGTTGGAGAGAATCGCTGGGGAGATGCTATGAAGAAGATAGAAGCTGTTATCAAGCCCTTCAAGCTCGACGAAGTGAGGGATGCGCTCACCGAGCTGGGCATCCAGGGCATGACGATATCCGAGGTGAAGGGATTCGGGAGGCAGAAGGGGCATGCCGAGCTCTACCGGGGCGCGGAGTATGTGGTCGACTTTGTCCCGAAGATCAAGATCGAGATGATCGTTCCCGATGCCCTTGCAGCGGAGGCCGTCAAGACCATAGAGCGCCAGGCGAAGACGGGAAAGATCGGCGACGGCAAGATATTCGTGTTTTCCGTCGAGGATTCGGTGAGGATCAGAACCGGGCAGCGGGGAGAGGAAGCGATCAGCTGAACGGGTGAGGGCGAATGTTCAGCGCGCGGGGAAGTGCGCCGGCCCCGCAGCAGTGCGGGGCCGCAGAGAGGCTGAAGGCGAATAAACGAATATCGGGAGGAAGAGCCATGGCGGAACAGGTATCGAACGAGCTGCTTCCGGCGCCGGGACAGCTCTGGAGGAATGTGCGCACCGGAGATGTCCTCTTCATCTACAGAAGAAACGGCCAGATAGAGGGTGTGCTGGGAGACGGGAGAAAGAAGAGCGACCATGAGGTGATGAAGATCGGGAGCTGCAGGGACGGATGGCGGTGCGTCTACCACCGCGGTGCAGGAGACGGCCCCGATGCAGCAGCGGATACCTACGAGTTCAGGGCTCTGTGAGGGCGCGCGCCGGGGTCTGTTGCAAAAAGGCTTAAAAATCAGCCCGAATGCAAATGTGGTATTCTATGTGGTATGGAGGTCATCACTTCGCATATCAATGCCGATTTCGACTCCCTCGGCTCGGCCATGGCAGCGAAAAAGCTCTACCCCGGCGCGGTGATCGTCTTTCCCGGCTCTATGGAGAAGCGGGTACGGGATTTCGTTGACGCCTTTCAGCCGATCGAGATACGAAAACTCAGGGATATTCCCCTCGACCGGGTGACCCGCCTGATCATCGTCGATACCAAGCATCCCGACCGGATCGGCCAGTTCAAGGAGCTGCTCGCGAAGCCCGGCGTCACGGTGCATGTCTACGACCACCACCCGGCGACTAAGGCCGATATCAAGGGCGAGGTCGCGGTGCTCGACCACGCGGGGGCGCAGTCGACGATCTTCACCGAGATCCTCCAGAAGAAGAAGATCGGCCTCACGCCGATGGAGGCCACCATACTCTGCCTCGGCATTTACGAAGAGACCGGCTCGCTGCTCTTCACCTCGACGACCCCCCGGGACCTCATGGCCGCGGCCTACCTCGTCAAGAAGGGCGCCAATCTCTCTCTCGTCGCCGACTTCCTCAAGGAGGAGATGAGCAGGGAGGAGTTCACCCTGCTCAACGAGCTGGTGCAGTCGCTCCGCGAGGTCGTCATCCAGGGGATACGGATAAAGATCGGCAAAGCCACTATGGAGGGCTTCGGCGATGTCGCCCATCTTGCCCACCAGGTCATGGATATGGAGGATACGGATGCGGTGGTGCTGCTCATCGGCATGGCCGACAAGATACTGATGGTGGCGCGGAGCAAGGCGCCCGAGCTGGACGTGGCGCAGGTGCTCTCCGAGTTCGGCGGCGGGGGCCACCATACCGCTGCTTCCGCGACGATAAAGGATGTCCCCTTCGAGATCGTCGAGGATCAGCTCCTCCTGTCTCTCAAAAAGCATATCAGGCCTGCGAAGCTGGTCAAGGATGTGATGACGACGCCGGTGGTGACCGCCGGATGGAACAGTACGATCAGGGAAGCGGAGCGCATCCTGACCCGCTACGGCATCAACGCCCTTCCCGTGGTAAAGCAGGAGCGGTACCGCGGCGTGCTGACCCGCGAAGTGGTCGAGAAGGCGCTCTTCCACGGGCTGGGGAGAAAGAAATGCGAGGACTTCGCCACTGCCGATGCCATCACCGCAGCGCCCGACCAGCCGGTGGCCGATATCGAGCGCGCCATGATCGAGCAGAACCAGCGCTTCGTCACGGTGCTCGAGAACGGGCGTATCGTGGGCGCGATCACGAGAACGGATATCCTCCGCTCGATGTACGAGGACTTCCTGCGGCGGAGCAGGGTCAGCTCGCGCGAGACGGTGAGCGGCGAACACCCCGCAGCCTTCGGGCGGAATGTGACGACGCTCCTGAAGGAGCGGCTCCCCTCCTCCGTCTATGACTTCCTCGTCAGGGCAGGGGAGGTGGCCGACGGGTTGGGGCAGGGCGCGTATCTCGTCGGCGGGTCGGTGCGGGACCTGCTCCGCGGCGAGGAAAACCTCGATATCGACATCGTGGTCGAGGGCGACGGCATCGACTTCGCCAAGCGGCTCGGCAGGGAGGTCAGGGCGAAGGTGGTGGTGCACAAACGCTTCGGCACGGCGCAGGTGATCATACCGGCCGCTCCTGCGCGACCGGCCGCTCCTGCGCGAAAGGAAGCGGAGCCTGCGGCCCCGGCGCTGCGGGTCGATGTCGCGACCGCGCGCACCGAGTATTACGAGTCGCCGGCCGCGCTGCCCAAGGTCGAGCTCTCCTCCATCAAGCGGGACCTCTACCGCCGCGACTTCACGATCAATACGCTCGCCGTCAAGCTGAACAGAAAGGACTTCGGCCTGCTCATCGACTTCTTCGGAGGACAGCGGGACCTGAAGGAAAGGGCGATCAGGGTGCTCCACAACCTCAGCTTCATCGAGGACCCGACGCGGGCCTTCCGCGCCATCAGGTTCTCGGAGCGCTTCGGCTTCAAGATAACGCGCCATACGGAAAACCTGATCAAGCACGCCATCAGGATGAATATCTTCGAGAAGCTTTCGGGGACCCGGCTCTACGACGAGATGAGCCTCATCTTCAAGGAGACCGATCCGGTGAGGACCATCAAGCGGCTGGCCGACTACGGGCTGCTCAAGGTCATCCACCCCGGCATTGTTTTTACTCCGGGGCTCGAAGCGCTCCTGCAGTCGGTGTACGACACCATAACGTGGTTCGAGCTGCTTTTCCTGAACGAGCAGTACGATAAAGGGCTCATTTATATCATGGCGCTCCTCTGCAAGCTGCCCGCCGAGGAGCGGCGCGTCGCCCTCGACCGACTTTCGGTGCTCAAGGACCAGCGGAAGCGGATTGAGGAGGGCCTGCATGCCGTACAGAAGATCGTGCGAGAGCTCAAGCCCCACGACCCGGTGGCGGTATTCCGCCTGCTGGTGAACCGGCCTATCGAGGTGATCCTGTTCAGTATGGCGTTGACGCAGGACAGCGGAAAGAAAAAGGCTATCTCCCATTACCTGCTGCACTCGAGGAGCGTAAAGCCGCTCCTCAAAGGCGGCGACCTCAAAGCGCTCGGCATCCCCGAGGGGCCGGTCTACTCCGAGCTGTTCAGGATGATCCACGAACAGAAACTGCGGGGCAGGCTCCAGACGAAGGATGACGAGCGGGAGTTCGTGAAGAAACAGCGCACGGTGAGCAGGTGATCTTTCTCCCCGAAGCGGTAATCTGCTATTATACCCCCGACCAGGGAAAGTCTCTGGCGGGGTAGAGGTCTTTTTTGCGGCAAGCAAAGATTGCCGCTGCGGGGAGGGGAAGGGCTTTCCCCCCCTTTGCAGCAGGGCGATGGAAGCGGTTTTTTCTATGGCGAAGGAGAGCGGTTCCGAACGCAGGCAGTATCATAGGATCAATGCGACATTATCTCTCGCGGTGGCGGATGTCGGCGCCTCTCACCATGAGGCAGCCGAGTCCCGGATTGTTCCGCGGCAGGGGTGCGGCAGGCTCGGTCTGCTCCCGCATGATGTGAATATCAGCGGCGGCGGTATTGCATTCAGGAAGGAGCTGAGAGTTGCCGAAGGAAACGTTATCGGGCTCTATCTCGAGTTTCCTGAAGGGGCTCTTCCCCTCGGGCCGGTAGTCCTCAGGCTATCCGGTGTTGTGGTTCGGGTCGACCCGGCAATGGGCGGCGCCCCTCCCTGTATAGCTCTTCAATTCATCTCTCTGAGAGAAAGCATACGGAACCTTATCCTCCAGGCAGTAACTGCTCTCGGAAAAAACAAGAGCGCTTAGCGAAATGCAGTGGAGCCGGTACGGCGTCAAGGGGCATGGCAGCCTCGCTTTATCCGCTCGACGGTCCGCGTCTATTTCACTCGACTAGTTCTCCTGCACGGTCTTCGTACAGACAAAATATTTTATATTGCCGTCGTAGTCGCCGATAGAGAGCTCGATGATCCCGTTGCCGGCGCGCACTGCCGGGGAGCTGTACTCCTTGAGGCGGAGATTCTCGATGATGCCCTCTTTCCTGAGGGGCCCCTGCCTGTCCCGGAGTTCCGGTAGGCCCTGAGCGCACCGTTCTGCTGGGCGGTGATGAGCAGGGGGCTTTCATCCCACTCCGTAAGCACTGCCCTGGCAAAGCTGCTCATCGCGATGCCCTTGAAAAAGCCGGGCCGCTCCCTCCATGGTAGTTTCTTTGCCGAAGGGGCATAGGCGAACAGCTTTAGCTCGCCGTTTTTATTGCCGACAATCATGACCGGCTTGCCGGAGGCTGCGGCAATCGACGGAGCGCAGGCCTGGCCGGCGAAAAGGCGCGAGCCGGTGATATCCGCAACCATCTCCCACGAGCTGTACTCAGCGCCCTTCCTCTTGTAGCGGATAAGACTGCCGTCTCCATCGGCAATAACGAGGGCATCCTGTCCACTCCCCTGCTCTTTTATGAACGCCGGTACGGCAAAATGGCGGGCCGTTATGGTCAGAGATCTCCTGCTGAAATGCGAGGCCGCCCCGCCGGATCCGGTTTTGCAGCAAGGAGACAGGATTTTTCTACAATCCTACCTTCAGGAGGCAGCGCTGTCAATCTCTTGCTTTTTCCGGTAATCTGGCCGGTATCCGGCCTGCGGATGCGTCTTCTGCAGGTCGGCTGCTGTCGGCTGTCCGGGAGCCGACGGGGTCACGTCTGAACTGCTCGAAGAGGGCGGCGACGGTGGTCCTGGTGTCGAATATCTCTCTGCGGTAAAAGTCGGCTGCTCTGTCAGTGACGGCCGTGGCGGCTCTTTTTCCCCGAGGCGCGCCCCGGTCCGCCTTTGGCTCCCTGCGCGGGGATGCACTCCTGCGGTTCCTGCTGCTTTCCGTCATGCTGCGTTTCCTTGCTTCTCTCTCTGCCGCCGTTCCGGGAGGGCCTGCTCCTCGCTTCGGGCTCGACCAGCTCGATGAGGCTGGCGGTATCCTTTACCAGGAGGCTCTTCCGCAAGGGAAGGATCGAATCCTGCATCGAGGCATCGACCTCCTGTGCAGGTAATCCTAACAGGCGGAGCTCCTCTAAATCAATAACGAACCCGTGCGACGGGTACTGTTTCACCAGTTTCTTCACGGTCAGCTCGGCCCTGTCCTTCGGCCAGCCCATGTATCTCGTCAGGATGAGGATGCCGTAGTGCTCGCCTATCTCGAGTGCCCTCGCGTACTCTCCGATCTTCGCCGGGTTCAGCATCGAGTAGAGGGTCCCGCTCGTCTGTCCGGAAAACTCGGTCGCCAGGTGGATGGCGTCGGAGACCTTCATCCTGCTCCGCGACAGGATCAGCTTGGTCGCTATATCCAGCGTCTCGATGGTATGCTGCTGCACCTGCTCGAGCGCCTTGAAGCCGTTCAGCGCGGACACATAGCCCGCCGCCCCGCCGTCCACCGCCTCGTAAATCTGCGTATCCAGGGGGCCGAGCTCCGAGAGGTCGGTCAGGAGGATCGTATCGGCGCCGAGGCAGATGAGCGTCCCCGCGCTCTTTGCGAAGCGGGGGACCAGTATGTTCACCTTTTTCGCCCTCCGCCGCAAGGTCTTCACGAGGAGGAACGCCGCGTCGATATCGCCTCCGGGGGTCTGCAGGATGACATCGAGCTCATCAAAGGATTTGCCGTACAGCGTCTCGTGGATGAGGTTCAGCTCCGTCTGCCGTATTTCCTTCAGATCGAGGATGAGCGCCGGTATGCCCCGTTCCGCAACGATGGTCTTCGTTATGTCGATCGTATCCTGCTTGCTGGATCTGATCACGCTGTCACCATGTCCCCGACGGCACTGATTAAGGTTTATACGCTGGGGGAATATTTATAAACTCTAGCACATTTCCGGGCGTTTATGAACAGCCTTCAACACCGCCAATCCCGGCACCATCTCTCTCCCTGTCCGGAGCGGCCAGGAGAACGCCTTGACTTTTAGGGATATTTAGTACGATACTTTAATAAGCTAATGGAGCATCTTGTTATATCGAGACCGCATCTCTGCCGGCTCTGCGGACTTCCTATGACATTGCCTCTCAATCAAGCACGGCTCACGCTTTGATAAAGCAGTGAATGCAGTCTACTCTCATGGAGGTGGAGCACGATGGCAAAAAGAATTTATGTAGGAAATCTCTCGTACCAGTCTGACGAAGACGCGTTGAGAGATCTGTTCGCGGAATCGGGAGAGGTCCGGTCGGTAAAGATCATCACCGATGAGACGGGGCGTTCGAAAGGGTTCGGTTTTGTCGAGATGGCCTCTGACGAGGAGGCCGACAAGGCCATCGCGGCCCTGAACGGCGTCTCTTTCGGCGGCAGGAACCTCGTAGTCAATGAGGCGCGGCCTCAGGCCGAGAGGGGAAGAACGGGCGGCGGTCCGGGAAAACAGAGGAAGTCCTTCGGAGGCGGCGGAGGCGGAAGGGAATCGGGCAGGTGGAGATAAAAGTAGAAGGCAAAGACATCGAGAAGGCGTTAAAGCTCCTCAAGCGGAAGATCCAGAGGGACGGCCTCATGGGAGAGCTCAAGAAGCGGCGCTACTACGAGAAGCCCTCGGTAAAAGAGAAAAACAAGCAGCGCGAGGCGCAGAGGAAAAAGGCGAAGAGCGCCCGGCGCCAGGTAGCGAGGACGCACGGCAGGTAATACAGTCAAGAAGAGCGAAGGGGGCCGGTGTGGCAAAGCGTGCAGGAGCGTACAGGAGCGAAAAGAGAAAGAAGGAGCTGGAGCGGCAGAAGAAGCAGGAAGAGAAGCGGCAGAAGCGGTTCAGGAAGGATGCGGCAGGCGCTCTGCACGGCGCTCCGGAGTCCCACGAGGGCGAAGAGCAGGGCGAGGCTTCGCCCGAAGAGAGCGAAGAGCAGGCCGGGCAGCAGGAGAACGCGTAATTCATGTATACGAGCTTTCACGACTTCGGCATCTCGGATAAGCTCCTCGTCTCCCTTTCTGATATGGGTTTCGAAGAGCCTACGCCCATACAGAAGGCGGCAATTCCCCCGGCAATGCGGGGGAAAGACCTCATCGGGCAGGCGCAGACCGGCACGGGCAAGACCGCTGCCTTCGGCATCCCCCTTATCGAGCGCTGCTCATCGAGTCCCGGTGAGCGGAGCAGGCATCCTTACGCGCTCATCCTTACTCCTACCAGGGAGCTCGCCGTACAGGTATCGGAGGAGCTCAATAAAATGGGGGCGCGGGTCGGCGCCCTCACGCTTCCCGTTTACGGCGGGCAGTCGATAGAGCTCCAGATACGGAGCCTGAAGAAGGGCGTCGATATCGTGGCAGGCACCCCGGGCCGTCTCCTGGACCACATCCAGCGGAAGACCCTCGTGCTCGGAGAGATCAAGGCAGTGGTGCTCGACGAGGCGGACGAGATGCTGAACATGGGGTTCATCGAGGATATCGAGAAGATCCTCGGGTCCATCCCGGAAGAGCGGCAGACGATGCTCTTTTCCGCGACCATGCCGAAAGAGATCCTCGCGATCGCGAAGAACTATATGAAGAAGCCCGCCCATGTGAGTGTCGATGCGGGCGAGATGGTCGTCGCCAAGATAAAGCAGGTCTTCTACGAAGTGCGCGACGAAGACAAGGTCAAGGCCCTCACGCGGCTCCTCGACGTCGAGGGTCCGTCGCTCACGCTCGTCTTCTGCCACACCAAGAGGGAGGTGGACGAGGTCGCGGGGAAGCTCCAGCAGATGGGCTATCCTGCCGGGGCGCTGCACGGCGACCTGACCCAGAGCCAGCGGGACGAGATGATGCGCAAATTCAAAGGCGGCGATATCGACGTGCTGGTCGCCACCGATGTGGCTGCCCGCGGGCTGGATATTCCCGATGTCTCGCATGTCATCAATTTCAGCATTCCCCAGGACCCCGAAGGCTATATCCACCGGATCGGCAGGACCGGCAGGGCGGGGAAGTCGGGTATCGCGATCACCTTCGTCACCCCGCGGCAGTACCGCCAGCTCAAGCTCATCGAACAGACGGCCAAGACCAGGATCAAGAAAGAGAAGCTTCCTACGAGGGAGCAGGTCAAACGGGCGCGGGAAGACGACCTCGCCGGCGCCATCGAGGAGCTGATCACCGGGAAGAAGCATACCGATCTCTATGCCCTGGCCGGCAGGCTTTTCGAGCACCATGCCCCGGAAGAGGTCGCGGCAGCGGCCCTGAGCCTGCTGCTCGATACCGGGGAGATAGAAGAGATCGAGGAGATCAGGACCGATTACGACCGGGGGAGGAGGGCGTTCGTCCGCCTCTTCATGACCATCGGGAGAAAGGATAAAATCCGCGTTGAGGATATCGTCAGGTCGATCGCGGCCGAGGCGGGCATCCCGGCCCGGAGGATCGGTAACATCGCGCTGTACGATACCTTCAGCTTCGTCGAAGTCCCGGCCGATGTCGCGGACAAGGTGATCCTCGCGGTCAACAACAGCATCGTGAGGGGCCGCAAAGTCAAGGTAGGACACGCCAAGAAGCGGCAGTAGGGCGCGCTTCTCCTTATCCCTCCCCGAAGTGCGCGGCGAGCGTCTTTTCCTTCAGCATCTCATCCTTTCCGCCTTGCGCGACTATCCTTCCCTCATCCATTATCATGACATGGGTTATGGACGGCACGAGCTCATCGAGGTGGTGGGTGACGAGGATGATGCGGGTGGCGGTATCGCGGGAGATATGCTCTATCATTTCCCCGAAGACGGCCCGGGCAGCGCTGTCGAGGCCGCTGAAAGGCTCATCGAGGATGAGGATGTCGGGTCCGTTTACGAGGGCGCGGGCGATGAAGAGCTTCCGCCGTTCACCGTAGGAGAGGGCGGTGATCTCCTTGCCGGCCAGCCCGTCGAGCCGGAAGAATGCGATCCAGCGCTGGGCGACCGCTTTCTGCCGGTCCGAAACCGTGTCGTAGAGACCGACGCTCGAAAAAAAGCCCGATTCCACCACCTCCCGGCCGGTGAGGGAGAAGCAGTGGTCGATATGGAGATCGGGTGAAACGACGCCGATCCTCTTCCGGATGCTCTTCAGGCTCTCCGGCTCCTCGGTACCGAACCGGTGCACCTCGCCGCCGAGCGCAGGGTAGATATCGCCGGTGATCAGCTTGAGGAGCGTCGATTTGCCTGCTCCATTCCTCCCCAGGATCGCCCAGTTCTCGCCGGTATTCATCCTCCATGTGACATCGTGCAGTATCTTCTTGTGCCTTAGATAAACGCTAGCCCGGGTAACGGTGATCAAACAGGGGGGCGCCGCTTCTGTCCGGGGGGGCTCCCTATCGGGCCGCCCCGGCTCGCGGGCCGGAGCAGCGAAGGCGGGACGGCCCACGAACGCAGCGATCTCTTCATGGGTGAGGACCTCCTCTTTCCCGCCCTGGGCGACAATACGGCCTTCTTTCATCAAGAGCAGATGGGTGATCGAGGGGACCAGCTCTTCGGTCCGGTGTGTTGCATAGAGGATTTGCGTCCCGGCACGGGCTATCGTCTCGACCGTGCGCAGGATGCGCTGCCGCGACGGGATATCGAGGCCGTTGCAGAATTCATCGAGCATGAGCACCCGCGGCTTCCCGGCCAGCGCCCGCGCGATGAGGACCCTCCTCGCCTCGCCGAGCGACATCTCGAGGATGCGCTTGTGCGCCAGCGGGCCGAGATGGAGCAGCCTGATAAGCTCCCCGGCGAAGGCGGCCTGCTCTTCATCCGGCTCCTGATGCAGCCAGGCGCTGTCGAAGAAGCCGGTTGTGATCACCTCCTCGCCGGTCATGTCCCACCGGTTTTTCAGGTAGGCCTCGTGCAGCTCCGCCGAGACCAGGCCGATCCGTCTCGTAATGCCGAGAGGGCTTTCCTGCGCCTCACCGTCGAAGCAGTAGAGCCGCCTGCCGGCGCCCGCGGCATCGGGCCAGATATCACCGCGCAGGAGCCTGAAGAAGGTAGACTTCCCGGCGCCGTTGCCGCCGATGACCGCCCAGTGCTCTCCCGGCTGCAGGCGCCACGAGAGCCCTGAGAGCGCCCTCTTTCCCTGCAGCGCGACCTCGACGCCCTCGAGCGCGATGAGCGGCGGTTTTTTTCTTTCTGAAGTGTTTGAATCGTTTTCCATTTTGGTAAAAACACATTATAAATCAATTGAATCATTGTATCACAACGGAAATAATATTTCATGAAAAATGAAACATGAAAAAACTTGACATTTCAAAATCGAGGTGTCTATAATGGGGCCGAGGTCGCGGAACGATGATGAAAGTGAACAAGCAGCGTTTGAGCCAGCAGGTGTACGACATCATCAAGGAGATGATCGCCGCGCACCGTTTCCAGCCCGGGACACGCCTCAATATCGAACAGCTCACCAAGGAGATCGGCGCGAGCCGCACGCCCGTATGGGAAGCGGTCCACCGCCTCATGCAGGAGGGCATCCTCGAGAACATCCCCCATCGGGGCGTCTTCATGGTCGCGCTCACGCCCCGGATGGCCCTCGAGCTCTATACGGTCCGCGAGGCGCTGGAGGGGCTCGCCGCTCGGCTGGCGGTCCAGAATATCACCGAGAAGATGCTGAAGCGGATGATGAAGTGCCTCTACCACCAGTACCGGGTGATCCAGAAAGAAGACCTCGTGGGGTACTCGAAGCTCGACTTCGAGTTCCATTCGATCATCTACGAGGCATGCGGCAACCAGGTGCTCCAGGAGATGCTCGAGGCGGTCAAGAACAAGATGCGCCCCCTCTCAATGCATATCACCCCCCTGCTTTCCCTCCTGTACCGCGACCACTGCGAGATCCTGGAGGCGTTCACGGCGAAAGACCCGGAGCGGGCGGAGCGGGCGTTCCGCTGCCATAACCGGCAGATGATAGAGCAGATCAAGGCGCAGAGCGAAGGCGAGGAATGGAAGAAGGTGGAGTCGAAGGAGAGCGCAGCGCCCGAGCAGGAGTGCAGCGGCTCGGCAGGGGAGGCGGGCGGAGCGAGGGGCCGGAAGACCGCACAGGGCGGCCACGGCACTGCCGCGAACAGAAGACGCAAAGGAGAAAACATAATCTCCGGCGTCTAACTATGGAGGAGGAACATGCTTAAGACAGTGCGGTTGTTAGCTGCAGCAGGGATCGTCGTTCTCGTTGTATTGAGTCTTCTGGCGCCCCCCGGCGTCTCCGCGGCGCCCCCGGGCAAGATAAAGATCGGGTTCATGTTCGGCCTTACCGGCGCTGCATCGCCCATCGGGCCGCTGCAGCGTGACGGCGCCAAGCTCGCGGTCAAGGAGATCAACGCCGCGGGCGGCGTCAAGATCGGCGGGAAGAAGGTCCCGGTAGAGTTCGTGGTCAAGGACGACGAGACGAAGCCTGATATCGCGATCCGCCGGTTCAGGGAGCTGCTCGACGAGGAGAGGGTCGATGTGGTCATCGGCCAGACCTTCGCCCCCATATCGGCGGCGCTGAATAAAGAGGTAAAGAAGACCCCCGTCGCCTATTTTCCCGTAAACGTCGTCGCCATCACCATGTTCGAGAAGAACGAGATGGCGGAGAGCACCTTCGCGATCCACGGCGCCGCCTACTCCATCGGCTATGCCGGCGCCTCCTACATCATCAATACCCTGAAGCACAAGAATATCGTCTTCTTCGGTCCTGCCTATGCCTTCGGCCGCGACCAGTGGGCAGGGGCGAAGGCGGCCATCGAGAAGTACGGCGCGAAGGTCGAGTACATCGAGTCGCCGGTCGGCACCAGCGACTACACCTCCTATCTCCTGAAGGTCGCGGAGATGAAGCCGGATATCGTCATGATGGCCCATTGGGGCGTAGACGCCATCAATGTGCTGAAGCAGGCAAGCGAGACGGGGCTCAAGAAGAAGACCAGGATCTGGTTCAACTGGATGACCAACGCCTTCGGGAAAGGGGTGCCGCCCCAGGCCCTCGAGGGCGTCTATTCCCTCATGTCCTGGTACTACGACATGAAGGGCTTCAACGACCAGGCTATCGTGAAGGCGGCCGACGAGTTCGCAAAGAAGTACCAGAAAGAGTACAAGGAGCCGCCCGATCCGTATGCGGCGATGGCGTATATCGGCACGAAAGAGGCCTTGCGGGCCATAGAGCTTGCGCAGTCGACCGACCCCAAAGCGATCGCCAAGGCGGTCATGTCCAGTCCCAAGTTCGATTCGATGAAAGGCCCCGGCACCTGGCGGGTAGACCACCAGCCGATCTTCAAGTACGGCGCCTTCGTGGTCATCGGCAAGGGAGAGGCCGAGAGAAAGGACA
Organism: Nitrospirota bacterium; assembly: GCA_040752355.1. Taxonomy (NCBI): domain Bacteria; kingdom Pseudomonadati; phylum Nitrospirota; species Nitrospirota bacterium. The sequence continues at coordinate 168,443 of JBFMHE010000005.1, forward strand.
AGCAGTGGGACCTCGTCAGGATCGTCGGCGCCTATACCGGCGAGGACTATCTCCCGCCCCTGGCATCGTTGGGCTACTAGCGGGGATATGAACGGAGCTCCCCGGCGGGCGGCGAAGAGGCAGTACGGCCCCGCCCGCCGGGAAAGGGACCAACAAGAGAGAAAGCAATGGCAGAACGGACCATCATAGAGACACAGGGAGTCACCAAACGGTTCGGCGGCTTCACCGCCGTGGACCGGGTCACCTTCCGGATGAACGAGGGACAGGCGGTCGGCATCATAGGCCCCAACGGTGCGGGCAAGACCACCTTCTTCAATCTCCTGACCGGGCTCTTCCTCCCCGACGAGGGGACGGTCTCCTTCTTCGGCGAGGACATCACCCGTGTGCCGCCCCAGGAGCGGACGGTGAGAGGGATCGTCCGGACCTTCCAGCTGGTATCGGTCTTCGATTCGCTGAGCGTGGCGGAGAACCTCGTGCTCGCCGTTACGCGGTTCAGCGCCGCCTACGCCTCGAAACGGCGGTTCTTCTTCTCCGATGCCCGTCAGTCCGCCCTTGTCGGGGAGTGCCTGAAGGCGTTGGGGATGATGGGGCTCGAGCAGAAGGCGCGGCTCATGACCTCCGAGCTCTCCTACGGCGACAAGCGCAAGCTCGAGATCGCCATAGCCCTCTCGATGAAGCCGAAGATACTCCTCCTCGACGAGCCGTTTGCAGGGCTGAGCGACGCCGAGATCGGCGAAGTGCTCCAGCTGATCAGCGAAGTGAAAAAGCGGTGCTCGCTCGTTATCATCGAGCACAAGATCTCGCGCATCGTCGATCTCGTCGAGCGGCTGAACGTCATGCACGAGGGAAAGCTCATCGCCGAGGGAGCCCCGAAGCAGGTGCTCTGCGATCCCTTCGTGCGGGAGGTCTACTGGGGCAAAGAGGAGGGCCTCGTATGCTCAGTGTGAAGAAGATCAACGTCGCTTACGGCAGCGCGAAGGTGCTCCACGACGTTTCCCTCGACCTCGGGCAGGGCGAGATGGTCTTCATCGCCGGCCGCAACGGCGCGGGCAAGACCACCCTGCTGAAGTCCATCGCCGGGTTCATGCGGCCGTCGAGCGGGTCGATCGTGTTCGATGGCAGAGAGCTTGTCGGCCTCCCCCCCGAGAGAATATCCCTTGCCGGGATCCGCTATGTGTTCCAGGACAAGCGGGTATTCTCTCACCTCTCCGTACGCGAAAACCTCGAGCTTGCGGCGTATCCCGTGGGAGAGGACATGACAGATGCCATCGCCAAAGTCGTCCGCATCTACCCGAAGATCGAGCAGTTCCTCGACGCCCGTGCCGGAGGCCTGAGCGGCGGGCAGCGCCAGATCCTCCTGATCGGCAGGGCGCTCATCGGCTCCCCCCGGCTCCTCCTTATCGATGAGCCGACCGAGGGCCTGGCTGCGGGGACGATCAACGATATCCTGAAGGTGCTCACCATGATGAAGGGGCAGGTCTCGATGATCATCGTCGAGCAGAACCTCTCGGTGGTAGGCATGCTCGCCGACCGCGTCTATATCATGCAGGAGGGCAAGATCGTCAGGGAAGTAGGCGATCCGGCGGAGATCAGGGACAAGGGAAGACTGGAGCAGTATTTATAGATGAGCAATGCACCCCTAGTACGCATTACGGCCATTACAAGGAGGATTCCATGGCAAGACGGAAAGCAGCATGCACAACGAAGATCGAGGCAAAGAAGACCGCCATCGTTCTGATCGAGCCGCAGTACGACTTTCTCAAACCCGGCGGCTCGATGTACCAGTTCATCGCGGAGCAGCTGAAGGAGCGCAAGGTCATCGGCAACCTGGTGGCGCTCGTGAGCAAGGCGCGGAAGAAGATAAAGAAGATCGTCTACGTGCCGTTCGAGGCCTTCGAGCCGGGCTTCCCCGAGATAGACCGGAAAGGGCCCGGCATGTGCGGGCTGCGCGGCCTCGAGATCGATATGCCGACGGGATGGAAGATCAACGGCAAGCCGGTGAGCGGCGCCTGGGTCGCCGGAACGCCCGGCCCCGAGATCATTCCCGAGCTGACCCCGCAGAAGGGCGACCTGATCATCCGCGGCAAGAAGACCCTCGACGCCTTCTGGTCCACCTCGCTGGACTACACCCTGCGCACGAACATGATCGAGTATGTCGCGATCGTGGGCTTCCATACCAACTGGTGCGTGGAGTCGACGGCGCGCTCGGCGTACGACAAGGGCTATCGCGTCATCGTCATCGGCGACTGCACCGGCACCGACACGCGGACGGAACAGGAGTATGCCGAGAAATTCATCTTCCCGAAGATAGGGCTCGTGATGAACCACCAGGAGTTCCTGAAGAGCCTGGTGTAGGCACGGCCATGAGCGAGAATCGGACGATACGAACGAGAGGGCCCCTGCTCGATCTCGCCGTCATCGCGGCGGGGTTCGTGCTCGTCCTGCCGGTGCTGGGGTTGAACCGGGCTACGGACTTCATGATCTTCTGCATCTATGTCCTGGGGTTCGACCTCCTGTACGGGTATATGGGAAGGCTCTCGTTCGGTCACATGCTCTACCTGGGCACCGGCGCCTACGCCGTCACGCTCTTTGCCGAGCACGTCTCCCAGAACCCCTTCCTCGCCCTTGCCGCCGGCATCGCCGCCGGCGCGCTCATAGGGGCGATCCTGGGGCCTGTCATTGTCCGGGCGACCGGCGCCTGTTTCGCGCTGATCAACCTCGCCTTCAACCAGATCGGGTACTTCTTCGTCCTCGTCGCCTTCTCGAAGTATACCGGCGGCGAGGACGGGATGTCCGCGTACTTCTCGAAGGTCGGTCCGATCGATTTCGGGAAGAAGACCGTCCTCTTCGGTTTCGTGCTCTTCTGCCTGCTGCTGACGTACTACCTGCTCAAGAAGTTTACCTCCTCTCCCTACGGCGTCCTGGTCAGGTCGATCAAGGAGAACGAGACGCGGGTGAAATTCCTGGGCTACGACACGTTCAGGTACAAATGGATCACCTTCATCCTCTCCACCTCTATCGCGGCCTTTGCCGGGGCGCTCTCGATGCTCAACTACGGGTATGCGACGCCCAGCTTTATCGACCCCACGCGGAACGTGGAGGTTATCTTCGCCGCCCTCATCGGCGGACCCGGCAGCCTCTCCGGGGCCGTCATCGGCGGCGCCATCTATATGGTGATCAGCAACTACCTGGCTTCCTACATACCCCGCTGGGAGCTCTTTCTCGGCCTGGCGCTCCTCATCGTCGTGTTCAGGTTCCGCACCGGGGTCTGGGGCTTTATCAACGACCGTATGAAGCGGCGTCCGGCGACGTACGGATGAGGTGAACCATGATCAGTACCATAGCATACGGACTCACCATAGGAGCGATCCTGTACATCATCAGCATCGGCCTCTCGCTGACCTTCGGGACCATGAGGATCGTGAATTTCGCCCACGGCCTGATCTATACCGTCGGCGCCTATCTCCTCATGACCCTGCTCCCCGTAGCGCGGGAGAATTTCCTGATCGCGGCGGTGATGACCATTGCCGCCGTCGTGCCGCTGAGCTATCTCATCGAGCGGTTCGTCATCCGGAAGCTCTACGGGGTCTCGATCGATTACGCGATCATCGCGACGTATGCGGTGCTGCTGATAGGCGTGGATCTCATCAAGTGGATCTGGGGAGCGAGCCCGGTTCCCCTCACCGATCCTCTCGGCTCCTATGTCACGGTCTTCTCGGTGACCCTCCCGCTCTACCGCCTGCTCATCATAGCCCTCTCCCTGGCGCTGTACGCCGCCTTGTGGCTCTTCTTCAAAAAGACGATGGTGGGCAAGATCGTTGTCGCGGCCCTCGAGGATAAGGATGCGGTGCGGAGCCTCGGCATCAGCGTGGACCGTTATTTTTCCTACGTTTTCGTTCTGGGGAGCTGCCTCGCGGCGCTCGGCGGGCTGCTCTATGCACCCATAACGTCCGTGCATCCCTACATGGGATTCATGATACTCCTCATAAGCTTTGCCGTGGTCATCGTCGGAGGGCTCGGCAATCTCAGGGGCACGTTCATCGCCGCCTTTGCCCTGGGAATGGTCATGGCGATTACCGGGAGGTTCTGGGGACCGGCTGCCGAGACCATGGTCTTTGCGGTGATGGCGGTGGTGCTCATCATAAAACCGATAGAAGTATAACGATAGTGTTCAGGCGAAGCAGCTCCCTTCCTTCATCTGCCGGGGCATCTGCCGGGGTGCGGGGGCCTTCCTTTCCCGGTGCCCGGAAACGGTCCTGCCGGACATAAGGTAAATAAATAGATACATAAAATTATGCGAAACTCTTGCTTTTTTCAGGATGCTATGTTTTATTAGTTATGATTAGTAATTTCGTTGGACAGAGGGTAGGATGAAAAAGATTGCTGAAGCAGATAGGAAGGAAATGCCGCTGTATCCTATCGGAATTGTCGCTGAATTGATAGGGATTACCGAGCAGACACTGCGGCTCTACGAGAAACACGGGCTTATCAGGCCGGCCCGGCGCAACAAGAACAGGTACTACTCCGATAACGATATCAAGTGGCTGACCTGCATACGGGATATCATTCACAACAAGAAGATCAGCATCGAAGGGATCAAGAAGCTCCTCGGGTACGCGCCGTGCTGGGAGATCACCGACTGCCCGCCCGAAAGGAAAGAGAAGTGCACTGCCCAGATCGACAAGTCCAGGCCCTGCTGGGAGCTGAACAAGATGAGGTGCAGCCAGGAGAGGCAGTGCGAGGACTGTGTCGTTTATATCGCCGGACAGATGAGGAAGAAGTAGTAGTATGCAGAGGACCGGCTAATCGACGTCTGACGGAGACGCCAGCGTCCGTTCGACCCGGCCTGTTCCCGAGCCGTACTCCCGCGGCTCTGTCCCCTGCCTGAAATATTCGAAGACCTCGGAGGCGCCCGTAGGAGACAGCAGCCCTGTCGCCGGATCGATGGGGACGCGGATGACACCTTCGGGAATGGCGAACGGCATCAGCGGCTCGGCGGCGAGGGTGCTCTTCATGAAATTGGCCCATATCGGCGCAGCCGCCTTTCCGCCGACGATCCCCGAACCGAGGGAGCGGCGCATATCGTCGAAACCGATCCAGACACACCCCACCAGCTGGGGAGTGTATCCTACGAACCACGCGTCCTTGTAATCATTGCTCGTCCCGGTCTTCCCTGCAGCAGGCCTGCCGATCGCCGCCCGCATGCCCGTGCCGTAACTGATGACATCCTCCATCATGGAGGTCATGAGGAAGGCGGTCTGGGGCGATACGGTCTCGATGCCCTCGGGGTCGCTGCTCTCGAGGACGTTGCCCTGGGCATCGGTAATGTATTTTATGGTGATAGGATTCATCCTGACCCCGCCGTTGGCGAACGTGGCATAGACAGTAGCGAGCTCGAGGGGCGTAACACTAGTCGAGCCGAGGGCGATCGTGAGCTCCCGGGGCAGCTCGGCCTGGATGCCGATCTCCCGGGCGAACGACCGGACCGCATCGATGCCTATGGCTTCGATGAGCTTGACCGTGACGATATTCCGCGAGAAGGCGAGCGCCTCCCGGAGCCGCGTCGGGCCGTAGTACTGGCGGTCGTAATTCTCGGGTCTCCACTCACCCACCGCGCCCCCGGGATAGGAGACCGGCGCATCGTTGACCACCGTCGCCGGGGTGAAGCTATGCTCCAGGGCGGCAGCGTAGATAATGGGCTTGAAGGACGACCCCGGCTGCCGCTTTGCGTAGAGGGCGCGGTTGTATTCGCTCTTGGTGAAGCTGTATCCACCGACAATGGCCCGCACATAACCGGTCTCCGGCTCGATGGCGGCGACGGCGCCTTCGACCTCGGGCTCCTGTTCGAGGCTGAAGGTGACCTGCCTTCCGGCAATGTTCTTGAACCTGACCCAGACGATGTCGCCGCGCCGGAGGATATTCGTGAGCTTGAAATCCTTATGGGTTACCCTCTTGCCGCTCTTGTCGATGACCGAGCTCGCCCAGAGCGCATCGCCGACCATCAGCGTGCCGGTGATGCCCCGCGCCTTGATGGCCGCTTCCTTGGCGCCCACCGAAATAACGACACCGGCTGCGATATCTCCCAGTGCGATCGGGAAGGAGGCCCTCGGCGCGTTCATCTCCTCCTTGATCTCCTCCCTGTGGCCTATCGGCCCGCGCCAGCCGCGCATCTTGTCGATCTGCCGCAGTCCCTCCTGGAGCGCCCGCTGGGCGTTCGCCTGGGCGCTCTTGTCGAGGGTGGTATAGACCCGCAGCTTGCCCTTGTAAACGGTCTCTACCCCGTACTTCTGTTCGAGCTGCTGCCTGATATATTCGAGGAAGTAGTTATAGGTCTCGGTGTTCGCCCGTGCTGTCGAGAGCGCGAGGGCCGCTGTCTTTGCCGCGGTCCTCTCCGAGGGCTTGATGAATCCCTCCTCTTCCATCCGCGCCAGAACGATCTCCTGCCGCCCTTTCGCCCGCACGAGATCGTTGTAGGGGGAATAGGTGGTGGGCGCCTTGATGAGCCCGGCGAGCATGGCGGCCTCGGGGAGCGAGATCTGTCCCACGGATTTGCCGAAGTAGGTGCGCGACGCCATCTCGACGCCGTAGGCGCCGTGGCCGAAGTAGACACGGTTCAGGTAGAGCTCGAGGATCTCTTTTTTCGAGAGCTCCTTTTCGAGCTTCATGGCGAGCCGGGCCTCTTTCAGCTTCCGCTGGATCGTTTTTTCAGGGGTGAGAAAGAGGATCTTCGCGAGCTGCTGGGTGATGGTGCTGCCGCCCTCCTTGAGACTGGCGGCCATGATGTCCTTTACCAGCGCGCGGGCTATGCCGATGTAGTCGATCCCTTTGTGGCGCCAGAAGCGGGAGTCCTCGACAGCGACCACGGCGTTTTTCAGATGCGCCGGAACTTTATCGTAGGGCACGAAGATGCCCTTCTCGATCTTGAACTCGCCGATGAGCGTATCGTCGTCGGCATAGACCTTGGTCCCGTCGGTAGGGCGCTGCTTCTTCAGCTCCGCTATCGAGGGGACTCCCTGGGCAACGGCGAAAAAACCGCCTGCTAGAAAACCGGTGAGCACGACGAGAAGAATGAGAACGACCTTGAACCGCATCTCTAAATTATAAAGAGGAGCAGCCGAAATTTACAACTCGAAGCGCGCCCGGAAAATTAAATGTTCTTAATGCGCATCCTTAAGGAGTGTCTAACGGAATGAGGAGGGGGAGTCGAACGAGGCATAGTACATTCGCTCAACTGCCACCCCAAAGATCTTCGATCTTCGGGGACCCCGCTTCTCGGTCGATGCGACCTCCGAGGCGGGGCAGCTCGGAATCGAGTCGTACCGACCCGCTTCACCATCCCTGGATTACGCCAGGGCTGCCCATGCCGCTCATGTACTATGCCTCGCCCGACTCCAAGCTCGTTCATTTTGTTAGAGACTTTTAATGCTCTGCACAGTGTTGATGTTAAGGCAACGATCGGCGTACTATAAAAGAGAATGGTGTTTCGCTGACAGGATGATCGTTGCTCGTGTAGGTAAAAGGATGTTTGATACCCGAAGGAGGATGACCGTGAGGTTCGATGTCTACCGGTATAAAAGTCCCTGGGGAGCTCTGTATTGCGTGTTCGACGGGCCTTTTCTCGCAGAGCTCGCCATAAAGGAGAGGCCGCTCTCTCTCGAGACGTCCCCGCTCTCGTCGATACCGCCGCTGACAGGCCCCTTTGCTGTGGAGCTGGACAGGTATTTCGAGGGGACGCTCGAACGGTTCTCCCAGAGAGTGAAGCTCGTGATGGGCACGCCGTTCGAGCAGAGGGTCTGGCGCGCGCTCGGCCGTATCCCCTACGGCGAGACGCGGTCGTACAAGTGGATCGCGGAGCAGGCCGGCAGCCCGGCGGGGTTCAGGGCGGCAGGACAGGCGCTCGGGAAGAACCCGCTCCCGATCATCGTCCCCTGCCACCGCGTGGTCGCTGCCGACGGCTCCGTCGGAGGCTTTTCGTGCGGCATAGAAGTAAAGCAGTGGCTGCTCGAGCATGAAAAGACGAGTAAGAAGCAAGAATTCTGACTTCTTGCTTATCGTATATACGCTTCGGTGACGTAGCGGCGCATCATGCGGTGGGAGTTGAAGTAGTAGGCGTTCTTTCCGATGGCGTTCTGCATGATCCGTATCCAGAGCCGCTTCTCGTCGTAGAACGCCGGGATGATCACCTGCTCCAGCTTGTGGTAGAGGTCGTCGGCATCGCGGGCAGGGTCTGCCGGCACTTCCGGCGAGGGGCCGATCGCCCAGCCCGTGTATCCCTCGATATGCCCCTCGATCCACCATCCGTCGAGGATGCTGAAGTTCGGGACGCCGTTATGGGTCGCCTTCATCCCGCTCGTGCCCGATGCCTCGAGGGGCCGCAAAGGGGTGTTCAGCCAGACATCGACACCCGAGATGATCTTCAGCGCGAGGTCCATATTGTAATTCTCCAGGAACGCGATCTTCACCTTGTCTTTCAGCCGCTCCTTGATCTCGAAGATCCGTTGAATCAGCTTTTTCCCTGACTCGTCCCGCGGATGGGCCTTTCCCGCATACACGATCTGCAACCTGCCCTCCCCGATGCGCGCCAGCCGGTCCACGTCGCTGAAGAGGAGGTCGGCGCGCTTATACGCAGTCGCCCTGCGGGCAAAGCCGATGGTGAAGGTGTCGTAGTTCATGCCGGCCTGCGTCTGGCGGTTGACGTAATCGACGAGCTGGCGCTTCGCCTCCATATGCGCTGCCCAGAGCTCGTCGTCGGGGATGCGGCCTACGCGGACGAATATCTCGGGCTCGTTCGCCCAGCCGGGAAGATACTTGTCGTAGAGCCGCTTGAAGCTGTCGCAGGTCCAGGTGAAGGAGTGGACGCCGTTGGTAATGGCGTTGATCGCGTACCCCGGGAACATGCTCTGCGACACCTCGCCGTGCTTTTTGGCGACGCCGTTGATATAGTTGCTGAGGTTCAGGGCCAGCAGGGTCATGTTGAGATGCTCCTTGCCCCCGAACTCCCTGAGCGCATCGCGGGGAATGACCTCGCCCACGATACGCTGGACCATGTCGTACGGGAACTTATCGTGGCCTGCGGCGACGGGCGTATGGGTCGTGAAGACACAGAGGCTCCGCACCTTTTCGAGGTCCCACACGAGGCGCTCGTCCCATACCTCCTCGATATCCCTCTTGTGGCGCTTCAGCAGCTCGAGGGTGAGGAGGCTCGAATGGCCTTCGTTCATGTGGTACTTTCTGATCTCGAACCCGAGTTCGTCGAGCATCCGCGACCCGCCCAAACCGAGGACGATCTCCTGCTTCAGACGGTATTCAGCGTCTCCGCCGTAGAGGTAATGGGTAATGCCCCGGTCCTGGGGCGCGTTCTCCGGCAGGTCCGTATCGAGATAGATGATCGGTATCTTGCCGCCGGCCGCGCTCTCGACAAGATACATCCAGGAGCTGACCACGACCTCCCGTCCCTCCACGAAGACGCTCACCCGCTCCTTGAGCGGGGACATGAAGCGGGAGGGATCGAGCTCGTCGGGCAGCTCCGTCTGCCTGCCGTAGATGTCGAGCTCCTGCTTGAAGTAGCCTTTCCGGGTCAGGATGGATACGGCGACCATCGGGAGCTTCAGGTCTGCAGCGGATTTGATCGTGTCTCCGGCGAGGACGCCGAGGCCGCCGCTGTAGGTCGGCATATCGCTCCTCAATCCTATCTCCATCGAGAAGTAGGCTATCTTCGGTTCTCTAGTAAACGCATCGATCGATGCATAATTCATTACGCTTCCTCCTCACGCCAGAGTTGAAAAGACTGTCTCGGTATCGGGCTTCTTCGTTACTACAGGGGCAGCCGCTCCGCCCTTTTCAGCAGCTCGTCGAGCGCAGCGCGGCCGTCGTCGCCGATATCGATCGAATAATCGTTGACATAGAGCGCAACGTGTTTCATGATTACCTCGCCGGAAAGCTCCTGCGCATGGTGTCTGAGGTAAGGCATCACCTCATCCCGGTGATCGAGGGAATACCGTATGCTTTCCCGGATGAGGTCTTCGATCGTGCCGATGACCTCCGCGCCGAGGCTCTTCGCGGCAACGATGCCGCCGAGGGGGATCGGCAACCCCGTCTCTTTCTCCCACCACTCGCCGAGGTCGATGACCTTCGCCAGCCCGTGCTCCTTGTAGGTGAACCGGCTCTCGTGGATGATCAGCCCCGCATCCGCCCTGCCTTCCCGCACGGCGCCCACGATCTCGTGGAACGGCATGCTGAGGGTATTCACCCGGCGGAGGTTGAAGCTTTCGGAGAAGTAGAGCTTTAGCAGGAGGAAGGCGGTCGTATACCTCCCGGGGATCGCGACGGTCAGCTGATCGAGCGGCTTCTCGAAGAAGAACTTCCGGGCGTCCCGGGCGACGACAAGCGGTCCGCATCCCCTTCCCAGCGCTCCCCCGGAGCTGAGGAACCTGAACTCGTGCCGCAAATAGTAATAGGCGTGGCAGGATACCTTGGTCGCCTCTATGTCTCCCTTCATGGCACGCTGGTTCAAGGTCTCTACATCGTCGATAACGAGCTCGAAGTCAAGGCCGCGGCAGTCGATCTTCTTGTTTGCAAGGGCATAGAAGATAAAGGTATCATTCGGACAGGGCGAAAAACCCAGCCGTATCGTTGCGGTCATATTGGAAATTCTAGCATTAAATCATCGGTATTTGCCAGGGGAGCGCGCCGGAGCCGAAGCGGCGGCCTCCTCCCTCCCTGAAGCCGCAGCCGGTCTGCGGGTGTACAATTGTAAGGAGAGGGGCACGGAAAGAAGAGAGCGGGCCTTGAGGGGGCGATTCCCCCCCGGTTCTCCCAAAGAACTGAGTTTTCTTGAAAAATGGGCGGTAGTTATGCTATTGTCTTTAGTTAAAACACACGTCCGGCTGATGATCTCCGGATGGTCCCGGGGAAGGATAAGACTTGTCCTTCCCGGGTTACGGAGACGGGGGCGGAGGAAAAAACCAAAGGAGGAAGCACATGAGCGTAGTAACGATGAAAGAGCTGCTCGAGGCCGGTGTCCATTTCGGGCATCAGGTGAAGCGCTGGAACCCGAAGATGAAGAAGTATATCTTCGGCGAGAGGAACGGTATTCACATCGTCGACCTCCAGAAGACCCTGAAAGGGCTTGTGGAGGCCTATAATTTCGTCAAGGATACCGCTGCCGCGGGAGCGCCCATTCTGTTCGTGGGAACCAAGAAGCAGGCCCAGGACTCGATTGCCGACGAGGCGAGGAGGGCCGGGGCGTTCTATGTGAACAACCGCTGGCTCGGCGGCATGCTCACCAATTTCAGCACCGTCAAGAAGAGCATCGAACGGCTGAAGAAGATCGAGCAGATGAAAGAGGACGGGACCTTCGGCATGCTGAAGAAGAAGGAGGTCTCGATGCTCGAAAAGGAACGGGCGAATCTCGAGAAGAACCTGATCGGCATCAAAGAGCTGAACACCCTCCCGGGCGCGATCTTCATCGTCGACCCCCGGAAGGAGCACATCGCGGTAGCCGAGGCGAGGAGACTCTCGATCCCTATCGTCGCCGTGGTCGATACCAATTGCGACCCCGATGAAGTGGACTACGTGATCCCCGGCAACGACGACGCCATCCGCGCCATCAAGCTCATCTCGTCCAAGATGGCGAATGCGATCGTCGAGGGCAGGGGCGCGCTCGAAAAGACGATGGAGCAGGCTGCCGAGAAGGCCCGGATAGAGGAGAAGGCTGCACAGGCCGAGGTCAAAGAGGAGGTTGCAGGATGACAGTAACAGCGGAAATGGTCAAGGAGCTGCGCGAGAAGACCGGCGCCGGTCTGATGGACTGCAAGCGCGTCCTTGCCGAGAGCAAGGGAGATATGGAAAAGGCGGTCGACCTGCTGAGGCAGAAGGGCCTCGCAACCGCGGCAAAGAAGTCGGGCAGGGCCGCTTCGCAGGGGCTCATCGGCTCGTATATCCACATGGATAAGCTCGGTGTCATGGTCGAGGTCAATTGCGAAACCGACTTTGTGGCCCGGACCGACGACTTCCGGGAGCTGGTGCGCGATGTCGCCATGCATATTGCCGCCGCAAACCCCACGTATGTCTCGAGGGAGCAGGTCCCCCAGGACGTGCTCGAGCGCGAGAAGGAGATATACCGCGCCCAGGTTACCAATAAGCCGCCCCAGGTGGTCGAGAAGATCATCGAGGGCAAGCTCGAGAAGTTCTACAGCGATACCTGCCTCCTGGAGCAGGTCTTCATAAAAGACCCCGAAGGCAAGAAGAAGATAAAGGACCTCATCACCGAAAAGATCGCGAAGATCGGCGAGAATATCGTCGTGAGGCGGTTCGCCCGGTTCCAGCTGGGCGAAGGCCTCGAAAAGAGCGGAAGCTGTGAGATCTAAGAGAGAGAAAGCGGCTCAGGAGCCCCCGAAGCGCCCGTCCCGGCAGGCGCTCCGGGGCGCCTATAAACGCATCCTGCTGAAGGTGAGCGGCGAGGCGCTCATGGGCGACAAGGGGTACGGCATCGATCCCTCCACCGTGCAGTTCATGGCCGCGGAGATAAAGAAGGTCGCCGATATGGGGGTGCAGACCGCCATCGTGATCGGCGGCGGCAATATCTTTCGCGGGGTCGAGGCATCGGTGAAGGGCATGGAGCGGGCTTCCGCCGATTACATGGGCATGCTCGCGACCGTGATCAACGCCCTCGCCCTCCAGAACGCACTGGAGCGGCTCGGTCTCCAGACGCGCGTCCAGTCCGCCATAGAGATGCGGGAGCTTGCGGAGCCCTACATCAGGCGCAGGGCGGTCCGCCATCTCGAAAAAGGCAGGGTCGTCATCTTTGCCGCCGGAACGGGAAACCCCTATTTTACCACCGACACCGCGGCCGCGCTCCGGGCGATCGAGGTCGGGGCCGACGTCATCCTCAAAGGGACCAAGGTCGACGGCGTCTATACCGCAGACCCGGTGAAGGACCCGGGCGCAAAGAAATACGACACCATATCCTATATCGACGTGCTCAAGAACAATCTCAGGGTGATGGATTCCACGGCGATAACGCTCTGCATGGAGAACAATCTCCCCATCATTGTATTTAGCATTAAAAAGCCCGATAATATAAAAAGTCTTGTCAAAGGGAAGAGGATAGGCACGCTGGTAAGTAAGGCAAGTGAAAAGTAGGAAGCTATTACTTGGCATGCAAGGCGAGGGTGGACCATGCAGGAGCTGAAGAAGAAGACGAACGATAAGATGAACGGAGCCGTTGAGTCGCTCAAGAAGGATATTGTCTCCATACGGACCGGGCGGGCGTCGCTGGGGCTGCTCGACGGCATATCGGTGGACTACTACGGTACCGTAACCCCGCTGAGCCAGGTGGCGACGCTCGGGCTGCCCGACGCCCGGCAGATCACGATCCAGCCCTGGGAGCAGCGGCTGATCCCCGAGATCGAAAAAGCGATCCTGAAATCCGATCTCGGTCTGACGCCGGGCAACGACGGGAAAGTCATACGGCTCACGATCCCCCCGCTCACCGAGGAGCGGAGAAAACAGCTGGTCAAAGTGGTCAAGAAGCGGGGCGAAGAGGCGAAGATCGCGGTGCGTAATATCAGGAGAGACATCATCGACGAGCTCAAGAAGTCGGAGAAGGAAAAGCACATCAGCGAGGACGACGTGAAGCGCGTGCAGGAGGAGATACAGAAGATCACCGACTCGTTCATAGCGAAGATCGACGACGTTCTTCATCATAAGGAAAAAGAGATCATGGAGGTCTAGAATGGCAACGAACAGCAATTTCATGCTCAAGGTGACCGACGCAAAGCTGCCCGATATCCAGAAAGCGCTGGAGCAGGCGGGAATCAAGGTCAGAAGTATTGCGGAGGTCTTCAAGGAAGAGGCCGCTCCCGAAAAGGCGCAGGGGTAACATCGCTCGCCGCGAGCGGTAACAAAGAGAGAACGTGATTTCCCCGGGCTGTGTTCGGGCCTGTCCGGGAAGGAGGAGCTATGCCGCAGAAACCAAAAGGAAAGACACCGACGAAAGCGAAGACAAAGGCGACGGGCAAGCCGGCGGCAAAGTCGAGCGCAAAACCGAAAGCGGCTGCAAAAGCCCCTGTAAAGGCAGCTGCAAAAACAAAAGTAAAAGTAAAAGAGAAGCCGGCAAAGGCTGTCGATACAGCAGCGAAGAAGGTCGCCCCTCCCGCCGAGGATGAGAATACGAGAAAAGCGCGTCTCAGGAAGGTGCTGATCCAGAAGCGCGAGGAGATCATCAAAGAGGCGAAGGACGAGATCAAGAAATTCAAATCCGGCGAGCGGCGGCAGCTCGTCGAGACGGTGATGGATGACGGCGATATGTCCGTCGTCGACCTCTCCGAGGATATCAGCCTGAGGCAGCTCAGCTCCCACCGTGAAACGCTGATCAAGATAGACGCCGCGCTCAGGAAGCTCGAGGAAGGGACCTACGGCATCTGCGAAGAGTGCGGCGACGAGATCAGCGAAGAGCGGCTGAAGATCATGCCCTTCGCCATCTACTGCCGGGACGACCAGGAGCGGCGGGAGATGATCGAGCGGCTTGAGCGGGAGGAGTCGTAACCGGCAGGCGCGGCATCCCCGGCATCGATACTTCACAAAACCCGGAACGCCCGCGGGCGCTCCGGGTTTTTTTACGGCCGGGCTTTGTTATGGATAGAGTACCCGCTCCAGGAAGAGGCCCCTCGCCGGAGCGGCGGGT